>NZ_CP136709.1:3702500-3782725 GCF_032926325.1 Aestuariibaculum lutulentum | reverse complement strand
TGTTTATTTCGTGGGTTTTAGTAGTTTTGTGATCGAGAAAAAAGTTTCTCTGTGTTGTTCTTTGGCTTGGCAAATATGTGAACAAAATTCTTAAAAAAAAAATCAAAAAGGTATTGAATTTTTATAAAAAAATACTCATGCTCGAGCCTTTGCCGAAACTACAAAAAAATATTTAATAATCCTTATGAAAATCGACGAAATACAAATTAGAGTGCGTTATGGAGAAACAGACCAAATGGGAGTGGTTTATCACGGAAATTACGCATTATATCTGGAAATGGGACGTATTGAATGGCTTAGAAAACTTGGGATTTCATATAAGTCTATGGAAGAAAATGGTGTTATGTTACCTGTTGTTTCGATGACTGTAAATTATAAAAAATCAGCGTGTTACGACGATGTAATTAATGTAAAAACTGAAGTGGTTAAAGTGCCAACTGCAAAAATTGAATTTAATTACGAAATAACAAATGAAGCAGGAGAACTTTTAACAACGGCTAGTACCACCTTGGTGTTTATAGATATGAAAACTAACCGCCCCATGCGGGCTCCGCAGTACATTTTAGATGCTATTAAGAAGTAGTCTAAATTTCTAAAATTTTTATTTCAAAAAGGTGATCGAAGGTGTTAAAAACAGAATCGGCTTCGGTCTTCCTTACCGAGATGGTAATTTGGCAATCTAATTCTAATTTTTGATGCGTAATGTTCAGGTTTTTTTCCTTGATAATACGCATCACTGTATTCATGTTTTTATAGTCAAAAGTGATAAGGAAATCTTTATTAATTGTCTTTTCTATGATTTTGGCTTCCTCGAGTGTCATTTGTGCAGCGGTTCGGTATGCGCTAATTAATCCACCAACACCTAATTTTACACCGCCAAAGTAACGAACAACAACAATTAAAGTGTTAGTAACCTCGAAAGATTGAATTTGTCCGTATATGGGCATGCCTGCAGAATTGCTCGGTTCGCCATCATCATTTGCTCTGTAGCTGATATTTTCAGTACCTATTTGGTAGGCGTAACACCAATGCCTTGCCGAATGGTGTTCTTTTTTTAAGGTTTCAATGTGTTCTTTAATTTCTTCTTCGTTAGAAACGGGGAAAGCATAACCGAAAAACTTGCTGTTTTTGTCTTTGTATAGTATGCCTTCAACAGGTGCTTTTATGGTTTTGTATAAATCTGAATTGTCCAAATCAATTAAAATATATTGGCTTCCGTTTTGAATAGTGTGCAGACATCTTCTGTTTTCGGATTGATGTTCCAGGTTTTAATGCCTAAGGTTTCCGCAGTTTTACAGTTGTCGGTATTATCATCAACAAAGAAGCATTCGCTGGCCTTTAGTTTGTTTTCGTTTAAGACAAATTCAAAAATGTCTTTATTAGGTTTTCTTAATTGAATTTCATGTGATAAATAAAACTGGTCGAAACAGGTTTTAAACTCTTCGAAAAACGGAACCTGCTCTTTAATCCAGTCGATATGTAGATCGTTGGTATTGCTTAATAAGATGAGTTTGTACTTACCTTCTTTTTTTAATTGTTGAAGAAATTCTAAACGGTGTTTTGGGAAATCTTTTAGCATAAAATTCCAGATATCAATTAATTCTTGGTTTGACAGATGCGGAAAGTTGTCGTTGTAAAATTCAAGAAGTTCTTCGGTAGAAATTAAGCCTTGTTCGTAAAAACTATTGAAAGCTAACATTTCATCTGAAAAGTTATCGATTTTAAATTTTTCGAAGGCGTATTGTAAATTGCCTTCAATATCTAAATTAATGAAAACGTTCCCGAAATCGAATATCAGGGTATTAATCATTTGTGTAAGTTTTTAATGTGTCGTTAATAATATGTTCTTCAGAAATTAATTTCCCTGAAAACTTAGGTGCTTTAGTTCCTGCTTTAAATGTTGTGGTGCCTGTGAAAATGCGAGCTTCATCCCAAAGGTTTTCATCTATAAACGTTTGAAGGGTTTTAGAGCCACCTTCAATAATAATGGAAGTGATGTTTTCGTTATAAAGCAATTCGCTTATTTGTTGTGCTATATTTTCTGAAAAATCGATGTTTTCCTTGGTTATGGTAATGTTTTTGGCTTCGTTACGAAATACAGATAAATTTTTAGGGAGTTTGGCTTCAGCGTCTAAAACAACTCGGATAGGGTGTTGACCTGTCCAGTCTCTGGTAGTTAAACTTGGGTTGTCTTGTAAGACTGTATTTGTGCCAACAAGAATAGCCTGTTCTTCGGCGCGCCATTTATGAACTAATTGTCTGCTAAATGTATTGGTTATCCAAACAGGTTTTTGTTCGTCTTTGGTTTCCGGAGCAATAAAACGATCTGCAGTTTCTGCCCATTTTAGAATAATATAAGGACGCTTTTTGTTATGGAATGTGAAAAAACGCTTGTGATGCACTTTGCATTCCTGTTCTAAAACGCCAACAGTAACATGTAGACCAGCATTTCTTAGTTTTTCAATTCCTTTTCCTGCAACCAGAATATTATCATCTAAAGACCCGATTACTATTTTTGGGATTTCGTTTTTTATGATTAAATCACTGCATGGCGGTGTTTTGCCATAGTGAGAGCAAGGCTCTAAGGTTACATATATGGTAGCTTCTTTTAGCAGGTTTTTATCCTTAACTGAATTAATCGCATTAACTTCGGCGTGGTTGCCGCCATAAGCACTTGTGAAACCTTCACCAATAATTTTATTGTTATACACAATTACGCTGCCAACCATAGGGTTTGGTCTAGTAGAGCCTAATCCGTTTTTGGCAATTTCAATGCAGCGTCTTATGTAGTATTCGTGCGTTTTCAAAAAGTAACTTATTTAATTTTTATATTGTCGGTTTTGTCTAAGGCATAAGTATATGAAAACCCAAAGACTCTGTAGGTGATGTCGCCTTTATATTGCACTTTTACTTTTCTACTAAAAATACTTCCCAGCAGTCCGCTTAAGCTTTTATCGCTAAAAAGGCTGTCTGTTGGAATTTCGGCACGTAATGGAATTGAGAATTCTTTTTCGGCCGGGACATCAAATCGTTCAGCAGAAACTTTTCCCATTTGATTATCATTTACAAAAATTTTAATTTCATCGGTTTCTAAAGCTCCGCTAATTATATTTGGGTTTAGAAACAGTGCATCGGCACTTATGATAATATGCTTTGCATTCGATTCGGTAACGTGAATATTTTCAACTCTTAAAAACTCTGGTTTTTCTTTAACTGAGCAACTTAAAAAGGAGATTAATATTGTTGATAAGATTATAAGGCGTTTCATGGTCTTTTTTTTAAGATTTAAGTATCTTCACTTGCGCAAAATTAACATTTTAAAGTTAGTAAAGTACTATGGTTATTGGTTAAAATAACCTGTTGGTATTTATTGGTTTAACTTTGTGAATATTGATTTTTAAACTCACGCCGTGTGCTTTCAGATTATGAAATTAAAGGAAATACAACAGCAGTATCACCAGGAATTAGACCTTATTTACGGGAAAGAAGAAGTCGATAGTTTCTTTTTTTTGTTGATAGAGTCCTTTTATGGCATGACCCGAATTAAGCTAGCTATAGATTCTGAAGCATCGGTTGAAAATGGTGCGAAAATGTTAGAAGCTTTAGAGCAATTAAAGGATGAGCAACCTATTCAATATATAATTGGAGAGACTGAGTTTTTTGGTTTGCCTTTTAAGGTTAATCCGTATACTTTAATTCCTCGTCCTGAAACCGAGGAGTTGGTAGAATGGATTATTAAGCATCAGCCAAAGTTAAATCATGAAACTTTAAATATTTTGGATATTGGAACAGGAAGTGGTTGTATCGCTATTTCGTTGGCTAAAAATATCCCCACCGCCAAAGTGTATGCTTTAGATGTAAGTCCGGGAGCTTTAAGTACGGCAAAACAGAATGCGGAGTTGAATAATGTTTCGATAGAATTTATTGAAGCCAATATTTTAAATTCTGAAACCTGGAGTGATGATTTTAAAAATGAGAAGTTCAGCATAATTGTGTCTAATCCGCCATATGTTCGAGAGCAAGAAAAACAACTCATGAAACCAAATGTGCTTAATAATGAACCACATCTGGCTTTGTTTGTAAAGGATGAAAATCCGTTGCTGTTTTATAAGGCTATTGCTCAATTTGCAAGTACCAACTTAGAGCCACAGGGCGCATTGTTTTTTGAGATTAATGAATTTTTAGGTCGAGAAATGATTCATTTGTTGACCACCAATAATTTTGTAAATATTCAATTGAAACAGGATATCTTCAAAAAAGATAGAATGATTAAAGGAGAAAAGAATTAGAGAATTACCCATGACTATAGAACAACAGATAAAAAAACTTAGAGAAGAATTAAATCAGCATAACTACAATTATTATGTGTTAGATAATCCTGTAATTTCAGATTACGATTTCGATTTAAAACTAAAAGAGCTTCAGGATTTAGAGGCTAAACATCCTGAGTTTTTTGATGCTAATTCTCCAACGCATCGTGTTGGCGGAGCTGTAACTAAAAATTTTGAAACGGTTGCGCACGAGTATCGCATGTATTCGCTAGATAATTCTTATTCAAAAGAAGATTTACAGGATTGGGAAACCCGTATTAAAAAGTTAGTTGATGGCGATATTCAATATACCTGTGAGTTAAAGTACGACGGTGCTTCCATCAGTTTAACCTACGAAGAAGGGAAGTTAATAAAAGCAGTAACTCGTGGGGATGGGTTTCAAGGAGATAATGTAACGGCTAATGTGCGAACGATAAAGTCGGTTCCTTTGGAGTTGAAAGGTGATTATCCATCAAAATTCGATATTCGAGGTGAAATTGTTCTGCCATTCGAAGGGTTTAATAAAATGAATGAGGAACGCATCGAAATTGGTGAAGAACCCTATAGAAATCCAAGAAACACAGCTTCAGGCAGTTTAAAGCTTCAGGATAGTTCCGAAGTTGCTAAGCGTCCGTTAGAGTGTTTGTTGTATAATTTAACCGGAAGCAATTTGGGAGTTGGTTCTCAGTTCGAGGGTTTAGAAAAAGCCAGGCAATGGGGGTTTAAAGTGCCTAATGCAGCGAAATTGACTAATTCTCTTGAAGAAGTTTTAGAGTTTATTGATTACTGGAATGAGGAGCGCCATAATCTACCTTATGAAACTGATGGTGTTGTTATTAAAGTAAATAGTTTACAGCAACAGGAAGAACTAGGGTATACTGCAAAAGCACCAAGATGGGCGATAGCTTATAAATTTAAAGCAGAGCAGGTCTCTACTAGATTAAATAGTATTACCTATCAGGTTGGGCGTACCGGTGCGATAACGCCTGTGGCTAATTTGGAACCGGTTGAATTAGCAGGAACAACGGTTAAGCGTGCCTCTTTGCATAATGCCGATCAAATAGAGAAATTAGATATTAGAGTAGGCGATGAAGTGTATGTTGAGAAGGGCGGGGAGATTATTCCTAAAATTTTAGGAGTTGATTTATCGATGCGTCCGGAAGATTCTGAACCAACACAATATATAACACATTGTCCGGAATGTCATACTGAATTGGTGAGACAGGAAGGTGAAGCTCAGCATTACTGTCCGAATTATAATGGCTGTGAACCACAAATTATTGGTCGTATTCAGCATTATATTTCCAGAAAAGCCATGGATATTGAAGGTTTAGGAGGTGAAACGGTGACTTTGCTTGTTAAAGCGGGTCTGATTAGTAATTATTCTGATTTATATGAACTAACCAAGGAACAGGTTATTCCGTTGGAGCGTATGGCGGAAAAGAGTGCAGAAAATTTAATTAACGGTATTGAAGCCTCTAAAGATATTCCTTTTGAACGTGTACTGTACGCCTTAGGGATTCGCTATGTGGGTGAAACGGTAGCTAAAAAGTTAGCAAAGCACTATAAAAGTATTGAGGCTATTGCTCAGGCCACACAAGATGAATTGGTTAATGTTGATGAGATTGGTGTAAAGATTGCTGAAAGTGTTCTTGCATTTTTTGCTTCCGAAGAAAACATACATATTATTAATAGGTTAAAATCTTTTGGGGTACAATTGGAAATTTCGGCTGAGCAACTTCAGGGGCAAACCGATATTTTAAAAGGGCAAAGCATTGTGGTTTCAGGAGTGTTTGAAATTGTTTCAAGAGATGAACTTAAAAAGCTTATTGAAGATAATGGAGGCAAAGTGAGTAGTTCTATTTCGTCGAAAACAAGCTTTTTGGTTGCTGGAGATAAAATGGGGCCAAGTAAGCTAAAAAAGGCAGAAAGCTTGAATATAGATATAAAATCGGAGTCTCAATTCTTACAAATGATTGGGGTAAAATAATTTTTTATCGACAAAAAGCACTTTTTTATCGTTTAATTGTAATATTTGTTTATATTTGCCCTAAAGAATTAGATTGCTATTATGCTTAAATCTAAAATAATAGAGGGTTTGGTTATATTAATTTACATATTATTTGTCCTGTTTCAATTTACAGGTCACGATGATTTGGCTTATTATTCCAGTTCATTAATTCTGCCATTTATCACAATCACATACTTTATTAAGGTAAAAAACAGGTCGTTGTTTTTTACCTTGTTTTTGGTTTTGTTTTCTATTTCCGATTTACTGGTGTTTTTTGAAGGCATTACGTTATATAAGAAAATAGATTATTATTTAGGGAATGCCTTGTATATTTTAGCTTATACATGTTTGTTTTTTGAGATCTCTAAATCAATAAAAATAAAGTCTTTAATAAAGAATTATTTTATACACCTAATAGTTTTATCTGTGTTGAGCGTATATATAGTGTATTTTCTTCAGGGTGTAGTAAAACCTTATGTTTCGGTTACTGATGAGTATTATGTAGAGCTTGTTTATAATATAGTTTTATTGTTGCTTCTTTCTACAGCCCTTTTAGCTTATTTTTATAAGGACAATGTAAAGTCGTTATACATGTTTGTAGGGGTTTTAAGTGTTGTTTTTGCCGAGGTAATGTGGGTGGCATATAATTATATGGGAGAGCGCAATTTACTTAATTTGTTATCTACAACATTATATTTGGTTGGCTTTTACTTCTTTTACAGACAATCAAAACTTTTAGATGTTAATCAGGAAGAGTTAAATATGGTAACTCACTAAGTTTAAAGTTTAGCATAGTTTTAAAATTTTGACGGCATTTCATCGATTAAGTGCGTGGTTTTTGGTTTGAAATGCGAAATTTTATTAAGTTTGGGATAACCTACTTATGAAATTACCATGAAAAACTGGATTGCAAATACAGGCGATAAAGTCTTTTTATTGGCTTTATGGTTGTTAGTTGCTGTGAGTTGTATAGCAGTTTTAACTTCAAAAGCTTCTCCGATTACCTATAGTTTACTTTTATATGTGCCTTTGTTTTCGATTGCCTATTTCTCTAAGTACAAATCGTTAAAATTTGGTTTTATAGCGTATTTACTATTCTCATTTTTAGGAGATACATCTAGTCTGTTTTTTACAGAAGTTATGCTAATCAAAGCCTCCAGCGTGTTTTACTTTTTAGGTTTTATGTATTTGCTAATTATGATTTTGCCAAAATTTAAATTATCGGAAGTGCAGCCTTTGGTGGGGCCTTATTTAATAAGTGTGTTTTTAATTATTGCTTTCTTTTTATTTCAGATTTATAATATTTTGAACTTAACTTTGGAAAGCACAGCAGAAGTTCAGTTGTTCGGATTGAAAAGCTTAAGTCTGGTTGTTTTAGGTTTAGTGGCTTTTGGAGTGTATTTAAATACCCAGACCAAATTATCCGTGCTGTTCTTAATAGGTGTTGGATGCCTGTTTTTTTCTGTAATCCTGAATTACATCAATTTATATTATGTGTATCGTTTAGAATTTGTAGCTATAGAACGCATATTATACACAGTGGCTTTGTTCTTTTTGTTTAAACATGCTGTTTTAGACAAGGAGCAAATTCAGGAAGAAAAAAGTTTTAATTCAAGCAAAGTTTTAGCTTAAACTATAATCGATGTTCCGTTGGCAGATTTGTTCTTGTCTGTATCGAAATAAAAATCAATTCGTCCCAGGTTAATACCCCAATATCCCACTTGATTTACAAGCATATTTTTGTCTTCACTATTTTTAACAACTGTAGGTTTTTGTAAAAAGGTATGGGTGTGACCTCCAATGATTAAATCGATATCTTTGGTTGATTTCGCTAATATTAAATCACACAATCTATCTGGGTTTTCCTTGTAATAATATCCCAAATGAGACAAGCAGATAACTAAATCGCATTGTTTTTCTGTTTTTAAAATACGAGACATGTCTTTTGCGGTTTCAATGGGGTCTAAATATTTTGTTTCTTTGTAATTTTTGGAGTCTACAATACCTTTCAGTTTAATTCCTAATCCAAAAATTCCAATTTTAATACCATCAACATTATAAATTTTATAAGGTTTAGTATGGGTATCCATAATGGTGTTCGAAAAATCGTAGTTGGAACAGATAAAATCGAATTTAGCATGTGGTAATTGCGCATACAAACCATCAATACCGGCATCAAAGTCATGATTTCCAAGTGTGGCAGCGTCATATTTTAGCATGCTCATAAGTTTAAATTCTAATTCACCACCATAATAATTAAAATATGGTGTGCCCTGAAAAATGTCACCGGCGTCTAAAAGAAGTGTATTGGGGTTTTCTTTTCTAATGGATTCTACTAAACTGGCTCTTCTGGCAACGCCTCCCATATTAGGATAGGTTCCGTCGTTAGGACCAAACGGATCGATATGACTATGCACATCGTTGGTGTGGAGTATGGTAATTTGTTTAGTATTCGTTTTGTTTGCGAACGATTGAAGCCCGATACCGCCTAAAGTTATTAAAGCTGTAGTTGCTGAAGTTTTTTGAATAAAATCTCTACGTTTCATGATTAGGGCTTATGGTGTTATTTGAATAAATCGGTCGTCAATGGTAGGGCTAATGGTGTCTGTTTTCTTAAAGTAATCAATAATAGCATTTCTAACCTTATAATCAATTTTATAAAGACTATCGTTAGGTTGGAAAAATGTCATGTTATCTCCACCATTATAAAGGTAATCTTGAGTGGCTACGTAGTAGGTTTTGTCCTCTTCAATTTTATGATTTTTTATAGTTGCTTCAATTAATTTATAATCTTGATCGATTACTAATTTAAGTTTTGAAAATGGATTTGCTTTTTTTGCCTTGCACAAGTATTCAAGCATTTTGTCTATTTCAGGTTTCTTCAAAGCAACAATAACTATATTGTTTTCAAACGGCATTAATTCAAAAGCCGTTCTGGTGGTAATGTCGCCTTTTGAAACTATGGTTCGAATACTTCCGTAGCTAAGTAAAACCATATCTATATCGTGTCCGGTTCTGCTTTTAAAAACAGGGTTGGATTGCTCGTAAATAACATCTGCCATAAAGTTTCCAATAGCTGTATTGAATTTACCATCGTCTCTGGAGTAAGTGCCAACCGAATAAGCTAAAACACTATCTAAATCTTTGTTAAGATGCGATCTAAAAGGTTTTATAAAGCTATCAATTTCAGATACATTTTTTAGGCTATCTGTAATGCCTATTTGTTTTCCTTCAATTTTTGTTAGGTGATATTCGGGCTGTTTACAACTGATAAAAAGTGATATATATAACAAATAAATTAAAAATGTAAACCTCATATTTTTAGTAGATTTTTTGAATCTAGTTTTGTTACCTTTGCGCAAATTATAAAGATAAATGATTTTAAAAGGTTTTAAAGAAAAATCTAATAAAAAGTACTTAAACAAACTGTTAAATGAAAGACAGGGAAGGGTTGACGACAGTAAAATTGAAAGTTTAGGCGTTATCTTTAATTATGATGAGACGGGTAACTTTGAGCAATTTAGAAAGTTAGCCGATAAGCTAAAAGTGCGTCCTAACAAGGTGAAAATAATTGCTTTTTCAGAACGGGAAATAGAATTGCAAAGCACCTGGGATGTCTGTTATACTTTTAAAGATTTCGGTTGGAAGGGCGCTGTGAATAATTCAGAATTACAGGCGTTTATAAAAACAGAGTTTGATGCCCTTATAAGCTTTTATAATAATGATATTTTAGAATTAAAATTGATGACAGCCTTATCGAAAGCAAAATTTAAAATAGGTGTTTTGCAAGACGATGAACGTTTAAACGATTTTATTCTTAAAACCAAATTGAATGAATTTGATGTGTTTGAAAACGAGCTTTTTAAATACTTAACTATATTAAATAAAATTTAAAAATGAATAGTAAGTTTCTAGGAACTGGAGTTGCTTTGGTTACACCGTTTAAATCAGATTTAAGTGTGGACCATGAGGCTTTGACTAATATTGTAAATTTCAATATTGAAAATGGTGTTGAGTATCTTGTAATTTGTGGAACAACAGGAGAAGTTGTTACGTTAACTAAAGAAGAGAAGAAGGAAGTTGTTGAAACTGTAGTTAAAGCAAATAATGGTCGTGTGCCTATGGTTTTAGGTATTGGTGGAAACAACACAGCTCTGGTTGTAGAAGAAATAAAATCGACAGATTTAAGTCAAATGGCAGCTATTTTATCTGTATCTCCATATTATAGCAAACCAACTCAGGAAGGAATTTATCAGCATTTTAAAGCAGTTGCTGAAGCTTGCCCGATTGATGTGATTCTTTATAACGTTCCAGGACGTACTTCTAAAAATATGGAGGTGTCAACAACTTTACGTTTAGCTCAAGATTTTGAAAATGTTGTAGCAGTTAAAGAAGCAGGAAATAATATTGCTCAGTATTACGAATTAATAAAAAATAAACCAGAAGGTTTTGCTGTTATTTCAGGTGATGATGATTTAGCTTTAGGTGTCGTTTTAGCTGGAGGGGCAGGAGTTATTTCTGTAATTGGTCAAGGATTTCCTAAAGAATTTTCAGAAATGATTCGTTTAGGGTTAGCTGGAAATGCCAAAGAAGCTTTTAAACTTCATTATAAATTAATGGATGTTATTGGTTATATTTTTGAAGAAAATAACCCGGCAGGAATTAAAGGTGTTTTCGAAGCTTTAAGTCTTTGTCAAGACACTGTAAGATTGCCATTAGTGCCAGCTTCTGATGCTTTAAAAGCTAAAATAAAATCGTTTGTAGCAACCTTTTAATGTGGTAAATAAAATAAAAGATCCGGGAGTAGGGAATGCCTCTGCGCAGTATGCTAAGCGCATGCTTAAACCTGATGGGTCTTTTAATTTAAAATATCATAACAAACCACGAAAATTTTCCGAAGCCTATCATTTTTTGGTAAATATTTCGTGGTTTTATTTTTTTAGCCTATCCTTTTTGGTAGGCTTCTTAATTAATGCTCTTTTCGCTTTAATTTATCTGTTAATAGGAATTGAAGAAATCACTGCCTTATCAGGTAGTCCGGTTCAGGATTTTTTCAATGCCTTTTTCTTTAGTACACAAACTTTTACTACAGTAGGGTATGGTGCCTTGGCGCCAAACGGATGGTTGAGCGGTATGGTAGCGTCTATTGAATCTTTTTTAGGTTTAATGTTATTCGCCTTTGTAACCGGTTTAATTTATGGTCGGTTTTCGAAGCCAAGATCAGCAGTCAGGTTTAGTAAATATCTTGTTTTAAGAGATTTTAAACAGCATCGCGCCATCATGTTTAGGTTGGTTAATGATAGGAAATCGGTAATGATTCAACCTAAAATATCGGTAACTTTAATGTTATCTCAGCCTAATGATTCAGGAATTTATGAGAATAATTTTTATTTGTTGAATCTGGAACGAGATGCCATAGATTATTTGCCGACAACATGGACTATTGTTCATGAATTGGATGATGAAAGTCCGTTGTCGAATTATTCAAATGAAGCCATAAAAAAGCTTCATGGCGAATTAATTATCATGATAAGTTATTACGACGAATCCTTCAATCAGGAAGTTCATAAAATTCATTCCTATGATTTAAAGGAAGTTCAAGTCGATTTCAAATTTGTAAAGGCACAAAATTTTAATAGTGAAGGGACTCTAATTCTGGATTACGACCTTTTTGATGCTATTGAACCACACAAAAGTTAAATATTACTTAATCCTTGTTGTTCCTATAAAGCTTCAAGTATTTTAGCGTGAAATAATATTTTTAAAATCCATATTATTAACTTAATTTTGCATCTTGTTTTAAAACAATGAAATATGCATATTTACAATAAATTAAATATGTTTATGTTATGCATATAAGATTTGATAATAGAAACAGGTAATAACAACAAATGAAAAGATTTCTTTATTTATTATTAACAATCACAGTTTTAAACTCTTGTAGCGAATATCAGAAAACCTTAAAGTCTGAAGATATTGCGGCAAAGTATAAAATGGGAGAAGAACTTTATAACGAAGGTAAGTATGCCAAAGCTAACAGGTTGTTTGAGCCACTTATAGCAAGTTATAGAGGGAAACCTCAGGCTGAAAAACTAATGTATTTATATTCAAAATCGTTATACGAAGTTGGAGATTACTATACAGCAGGATATCAGTTAGAGCGTTTTGCAACCAGTTACCCTAAAAGTGAGAAGTTAGAAGAAACCTCTTATTTGGCAGCGAAAAGTTATTACATGAGATCGCCTATTTATTCTAAAGATCAAAAGGAAACAAAAGAAGCGATAGATAAATTACAAGGGTTTATCAACCAATTTCCAAAGTCGGAGTATTTATCTGCAGCTAACGAATTGGTAAAAGAATTAGACTTTAAATTAGAAAAGAAAGCATTTGAAATTGCTAAGCAGTACAATACAATTTCAGATTACGAAGCATC
Organism: Aestuariibaculum lutulentum; assembly: GCF_032926325.1. NCBI lineage: Bacteria > Pseudomonadati > Bacteroidota > Flavobacteriia > Flavobacteriales > Flavobacteriaceae > Aestuariibaculum > Aestuariibaculum lutulentum. Next base: position 3,769,971 of record NZ_CP136709.1, on the reverse strand, counting down.
TATTAAGTCGTTCGATAATTTTGTGATTGATTTTCCTGGATCTAATTTAAGAGAAGAAGCTCTGTTTTACAGACTGGATTCAGCTTATAAATTAGCAATTAATAGTTTCGACTTTAAACGAGGAACTTATGTGCCTCTAAAGAAACCACGTTTAGAGCAAGCCAAAGAATACTGTGATTCCTTTAAGCAATCATATGCCGCTTCAGAACATATTGAAGAGGTAAATGAAATTGGAGTTGTAATAGACGAAGAAATAAAAAAGTTATAGCATAAAAAGTTAAATAATAAAGACGATGGATTTAAAGAAAACCAATGCTCCTGTTAATACCATTACGTACGACAGAAACCAAATTGACGAGCCGACAGGCAATATTTATGAGTCAATTTCTATCATTGCAAGACGTGCTGACCAAATTAACACAGAGATTAAAAAAGAGCTTATCGATAAGTTAGAAGAGTTTGCTACTTATAACGATAGCTTAGAAGAAATCTTCGAGAATAAAGAGCAAATTGAGGTGTCTAAATTTTACGAAAAATTACCAAAACCTCATGCTTTAGCTGTTCAAGAATGGTTAACAGATAAAGTTTATTTTAGAAACACTGAAGAAGATAATCAGTAACCGTTTTTAAAATGTCAATATTAAGCGGCAAGAACATACTATTAGGAATTAGTGGTGGTATTGCCGCTTACAAAACAGCTTCATTAGTAAGGTTATTTATAAAATCGGGTGCCAACGTAAAAGTTGTAATGACACCGGCTTCAAAAGATTTTGTAACTCCTTTAACCTTATCTACGCTTTCAAAACATCCGGTGTATTCCTCGTTCACTCATGACGATGACGACAATGCCGTTTGGACTAATCATGTCGATTTAGGGCTTTGGGCCGATTTATTTATCGTAGCACCTGCTACAGCAAATACTTTGTCTAAAATGGCCAATGGTGTTTGTGATAATCTCTTATTAGCAACGTATTTATCAGCGAAATGTCCGGTGTATTTTGCGCCTGCCATGGATTTAGATATGTATAAACATGAAAGCACTTTGCGTTCTTTCAAGGTCTTAAAATCTTACGGAAATATAATGATTCCTGCTACCAGCGGCGAATTAGCCAGCGGACTGGTAGGTGAAGGACGTATGGCAGAGCCGGAAGATATTGTGTCTTTCATTGAAAACGATATTTTAAATCAATTACCACTTCGCGGAAAGAAAGTTTTAATTACCGCAGGTCCCACTTACGAAGCCATAGATCCCGTCCGCTTTATAGGAAATCATTCCAGTGGAAAAATGGGTTTTGAAATCGCTAAAGCAGCTGCGAATTTAGGTGCTGAGGTTGTTTTGGTTTCAGGACCAACCAATCAATCTGTGTCACATGGTTTAATTCAGGTTGTGCCTGTAGTTAGTGCACAGGATATGTACAATGCGGTTCATGAATATTACGATGCGGTTGATATTGCTATTTGTTCTGCAGCTGTAGCTGATTACAAACCAAAAGATGTGGCAGCTCAGAAAATAAAAAAGAGCGATGCTACGTTAACATTAGAGTTAGAAAAAACTCAGGATATCTTAGCGTCGTTGGGAAAAGCTAAATCCAATCAGTTTCTTGTAGGCTTTGCTTTAGAAACCAATAACGAATTGGAAAACGCAAAAGACAAGCTAAAAAGAAAGAATTTAAATTTAATTGTTTTAAATTCGTTAAACGATAAAGGTGCCGGTTTTAAAGGCGATACTAATAAAGTAACCTTTATTGATGATGAAAATAACATTAACGAATATCAGTTAAAATCTAAAGCTGAAGTAGCTAAAGATTTGATAAATAAAATTTTAGAACAAATTAATGCGTAACATTCTAGTCGTTTTATTATTCTTTTTAAGTGTTTTTGGTTTTGCCCAGGAATTAAATTGCAATGTTGTGGTTAATGCACAACAAACAGGAAACGAGAACTTTCCCATTTTTAAAACATTAGAAAAGCAATTAACCGAGTTTGTAAACAATACCAAGTGGACAGATAAAACCTTTGCTTTACAGGAGCGTATTGATTGTAGTTTTATTGTAAACGTAACTAATTATAGTGGTGAAGCGTTTCAGGCGTCATTACAAGTACAGTCGTCAAGACCAGTTTACGGTTCTTCATTTAGTACCCCAATTTATAATTTTAATGATAAGGATTTTAACTTTCGATATTTAGAGTATCAAAACTTAATTTTTAATCCTACACAATATCAGTCTAACTTGGTGTCTGTTATAGCATTTCATGTATATATGGTTTTAGGTTTAGATGCCGATTCGTTTGCTGAGAATGGAGGAGATCCTTATTTTAAGCAGGCACAGATTATTACAAACTATTCACAGCAGGAAAATTATAAAGGTTGGAAGGTTGAAGATGGTTTACAAAGCCGTTTTGCGTTAATCGACAATGTTTTATCGCCTACATTTAAAGAGTATCGTCAGGTTATGTACGATTACCACATGCAAGGTTTAGATGTGATGAGTGATAACGCCAAATCAGGAAAAGAAGAAGTAGCGACATCTTTAATCAAGTTTAAAGCGATGAACTCACGCCGACCAAATTCTTTTCTGTTACGTACGTTTTTTGATGCTAAAGCCGATGAAATAGAACAAATCTTTAGTGATGGTCCGAATGTGAACATTGCCAGCGTTAAAGAAACCCTTCAAAAAGTGGCGCCAACTTACAATAGCAAATGGCAAAATATTAAGTTTTAAGGAGTATAACTTTAAGCTTTTAACTTTTAATTTTCAACTTGGATGCTAACATCACTTTCAATAAAAAATTACGCATTAATCGATCAATTAAATGTTAATTTTAACGATGGTTTTTCAATTATTACAGGTGAAACCGGTGCCGGAAAATCTATTCTTTTAGGAGGTTTATCTTTAATTCTGGGTAAGCGTGCCGATTTAAGCAGTTTGAAAGACACGTCAACAAAATGTGTTATTGAAGCCGTTTTTAATATTTCAAATTACAATTTAAAATCTCTTTTTGAAGCTGAAGATTTCGATTATGACGAGCAGACTATTATTCGTCGCGAAATTTTACCATCAGGTAAATCCAGAGCGTTCGTAAATGATTCCCCGGTAAATCTGAGTAGTTTACAGTTGTTAGGCGAACGATTAATCGATATTCATTCGCAACACCAAACCATGGCGTTAACGACCGATGAATTTCAGTTTCAGGTAATTGATGCTTTGGCAAATAATGAAGAAAATCTTCAACAGTATACTTCAGAATTAAAAGTCTACAAAACTTTAAAAAAGGAATTAAAATCGCTTTTAGAGTTTCAGGCCGATGCTATAAAGGAACACGATTACAATAGCTTTTTGTTGAATGAATTGGTTGAAGCTAATTTAGTAGATGGTGAGTTGGAAGCACTCGAAGAAGAGTATGAAAGTCTGAATAATGTAGAAAGCATAAAGGATAAATTGGGTGAGGCATATCAGTTACTTACCGATGAGCAAGTAGGGGCTATAACCACACTAACGGCTTTAAAAAACACCTTTCAAAAATTAAGCTCGTATTCATCAAAGTACGAAGATTTATTCAATAGAGTAAACAGTAGCTTAATCGAATTAGACGATGTTTACAGAGAAGTAGATTTACTTCAGGATAATCTGGAGGCCGATCCAAACCGATTGGAGGTTGTTGACGCTAAATTACGTTTACTTCATAATTTAATGCAAAAGCATGTTGTAGAAACGGTATCAGAACTTATTGAAATTAAAAATCAGTTAGAAGAAAAGGTTTCTGTTACCGAAAATCTTGATGAATCCATTCAAAACAAAGAGAGTGAAATCGAGGCTCAGGCAAAGACTTTAGATACAATTGCTAAAACGATACACGATAAACGCTCTAAGGTTATACCAGAATTAAAGGAGCAGTTAGAATCGATTTTGGTGGGTTTAGGAATGCCAAACGCGCAGTTTAGTATAGAAGTTAATCTTGAAAATGAGTATTTGTCTAACGGAAAAGACAATTTATCATTTTTATTTTCTGCAAATAAAGGCGGGAATTACAACGAATTGAAAAAGGCTGCTTCAGGAGGAGAGTTATCCAGAATTATGCTGGCTATTAAATCTGTTTTGGCAAAATACATTCAGTTACCAACCATCATGTTCGATGAAATTGATACAGGAGTTTCAGGTGAGATTTCAAATAAAATGGGAGATATTATGCTGGAAATGAGTAAGTCCATGCAAGTATTTGCAATTACTCATTTACCGCAGGTAGCCGCCAAAGGACATTCGCATTTTAAAGTTTATAAAGAAGATAAAGACGAGGTAACACATTCTAATTTAGTAAAGCTTAACCACGACGAGCGTATTGTCGAAATCGCCCAAATGTTAGGCGGTGTGGAAATGTCTTCATCTGCTATTGCACATGCCAAAGAATTATTGAATTAATTAGTATCTTTGTCCACCAAATAGAAAAAAGAAAACAATATAATAACCAAGAAAATGTCTTATAATTTATTAAAAGGAAAAAAAGGAATCATTTTTGGAGCGTTAGACTCAAATTCGATTGCATGGAAAACTGCAGAACGTGTTCATGAAGAAGGTGGACAATTCGTTTTAACTAATGCCCCTGTAGCTATGCGTATGGGACAAATTAACGAGTTAGCTGAAAAAACTGGTTCTCAAGTAATTCCTGCCGATGCAACTTCGGTTGAAGACTTACAAAAGTTGGTAGAGCAATCTATGGAGATTTTAGGCGGAAAAATCGATTTCGTTCTTCACTCTATTGGAATGTCAATTAACGTACGTAAAGGTAACCATTATACAAACCAAAACTACGATTGGACACAAAAAGGAACTGATGTTTCTGCAATGTCTTTTCACAAAGTAATGCAAACACTTTACAAAGCAGATGCAATGAACGAGTGGGGTAGTATTGTGGCGTTAAGTTATATGGCTGCACAGCGTGTATTCCCAGATTATAACGATATGGCCGATAACAAAGCGTACTTAGAAAGTATTGCTCGTAGCTTCGGATATTTCTTTGGTCGCGATAAAAAAGTACGAGTAAACACCATTTCTCAGTCGCCAACGCCAACTACAGCAGGTAGCGGAGTTAAAGGTTTCGACGGATTTATCGCTTACGCCGATAAAATGTCGCCACTTGGTAATGCAACGGCTTTAGATTGTGCTAACTACTGTGTTACTTTATTTAGTGACCTTACAAAACGTGTAACATTACAAAACCTTTACAACGATGGAGGTTTTAGTAACATGGGTGTAAGCGATGCTGTTATGAGTACCTTCGTAGGAGAAGAATAAAAATTACATTTTATATAGAAAGAGCCACCTTATATGAGGTGGCTTTTTTGTTTGGAATCGTTACATTTGTGTTAAAAAATAATTTGGGCGTTACCACACTCAAGTGTGGTCGGGCTTTCCGCGCTACACGGTAGCTTGCTTTAATCCCTAACGCAAAACACAACTTTGATGCAACTACAGTTTTCATTTATTATACCTGTTTATAACCGTCCGGATGAGACGCAGGAACTTTTACAAAGTTTTGAAGCTTTACATACCAAAACCCCATTCGAAATTGTAATTGTAGAAGACGGTTCATCTATTTCTTCAGAAGGGGTAGTTAATAGTTTTAAAGATAGACTGGATATCTCTTATTATTTCAAAGACAATTCAGGTCCGGGAGACTCTCGTAATTATGGCATGCGAAAAGCCAAAGGCAATTATTTTATCATTCTCGATTCCGATTGTATTTTACCTCCTCAATATTTAACAGAAGTAGAAAAGAGTTTAAGTCAAAATTATGTCGATTGTTTTGGTGGTCCCGATGCAGCACATGAATCGTTTACCAATTTGCAAAAGGCGATAAATTTTTCCATGACTTCGTTTATTACCACAGGAGGTATTCGAGGAAACAAGAAAAGTGTAGATACGTTTCAGCCACGAAGCTTTAATATGGGTATTTCCAAAGTAGCTTTCGAGGCTTCAAAAGGGTTTGGCTATATTCATCCGGGTGAAGACCCCGATTTATCCATCCGTTTATGGAATTTGGGATATAAAACCAAGTTAATTCCTGAAGCGTACGTTTATCATAAACGTAGAATTTCCTGGCACAAGTTTTATGTTCAGGTCAATAAATTCGGGATGGTACGACCGATTCTGAACGTCTGGCATCCACAAACAAAAAAGTTAACGTATTGGTTTCCTACTATGTTTACCTTAGGTTTGTTTTTAAGTTTAATCCTACTTTTATTTCATATAGATGTCTTTTTTAAGCTTTATGTGTTGTATTTTAGTATGGCATTTATTACAGCCTTAATATCGACAAAAAGTATAGTCGTTTCAGTATTGAGTTTAATTGCCATTTCTGTTCAGTTTTTTGGCTATGGCTATGGCTTTTTAAAATCGACGTGGGCAGTAGATGTATTAAAGAAAAATCCAGAATCGCATTTTCCAAAATTATTTTTTAAACCGGCATGCTAAAAGAACTAAAATCAAAAATATTAGCTTCAATAAAGAGTAAAAGGCTAAATGTATTTGTTTTGTTCTTGCTATCGGCCTTTCTTATTTTATTGTTTAATAAGCTATCTAAAGAGTATACTAATACTTTAGCGTTTAATATTAAAGCGATAAATGTACCAGACGAAGACGTTATTTTAAACGATTCAATACGTTTAGACGTTACTTTAAAAACCCATGGTTTTAAGTGGCTTAAATACTATTTTTCCAAACCGGAAATAAAGGTTGATTTTAAGAAAGATATCTATAAAAAGGATTCGGTTTTTGTATGGCATAAAACCGCTGCATATTTGCAGAATACGCAGTTTAGTAGTCAGGTAAGCGTATTAAATATAACTCCGGATACTTTATATTTTCAGTTTGATGAAAATATGGTGAAAAAAGTTCCTGTCGTTTTACAATCCGATATAAAATATAGCCCGGGATACGATTTAGCTTCAGACTTTAATTTGAAGCCCGATTCTATAACAGTTATTGGGCCTGAAATTAAAGTGTCTAAAATTCATTATATCGAGACAGAATCTTTAGCTTTAAAAGATGTTCGAACAGATTTACTAAAGACCGTTAAGTTAAAATTGCCAGTGAATAATCAGAAACATCAGGATGTAAAGTTTTCGGCAGTCCAAACCGTTTTAAATGCTAAAGTGGATAAATTTACCGAAGGCATTTTGAAAATTCCGGTGCAACTTATTAATGCGCCTGAAAATGTAAGGTTGAAGTTTTTTCCAAAAGAAGTAAATGTGGCGTATTATGTTAGTTTAAGTGACTTTAATACAATAACTGCGAAAGATTTTAAAGTGGTTTGCGACTTTAGTAAAACGATAAACAATCAGTTTTTTATGGTGCCGGAAGTGGCACAATATCCTGAGAAGGTAAAGAATGTGAAAATCAATCAGAAACGTATAGAGTTTATAATTACAAAATGATGGTAGTCGGACTTACTGGAGGTATTGGTAGCGGAAAAACAACCGTAGCTAAAGAATTTGAAGCGTTGGGAGTTCCGGTGTATATAGCCGATGTCGAAGCTAAAAAATTGATGGTTACTTCTGAAGTTATTAAGGAAAAACTTGTTCAGTTATTTGGCGAAGAGGTATATGTAAATGGTGAATTAAATAAACCGTTTATTGCCAATATCATTTTTAATGATAAAACCTATCTGCAAAAAATGAATGCGATTGTACATCCAGAAGTAGGTAAACATTTTGAATCATGGAAAGAGAAGCAAAACACCTCTTATGTTATAAAAGAAGTGGCTATTCTTTTTGAAAACGGCGGAAATAAACAATGTGATTTAGTGATTACGGTAACGGCTCCAATGCATTTACGTATCGAACGTTTATTGAAAAGAGATCATACAACAAAGGAAAAAATTGAAGCTATTATAAAGAATCAGTGGAGTGATGAAGAGAAAATCGCTTTATCAGATTTTGTTGTAAATAATGTAAATTTTGAAGAAACTAAAGAACAAGTGATGAAAATACATGAGCAAATTGTCAAAACTTTATAATTTTAACATTTTTGTTAATGTAAGGTTAAAACCAATTCTGCTAAATGTTAAAATGTTAAATTTGAATAATGAGTAAGAGAACATTCGTCCTGTTAATCCTTTTAATGACCTTGTCTTTAGTAGGTATTATTTTCGTTCAGGCCTACTATATAAATGGATCTATAAAAAGTGAAAAAGATCGTTTTCGTTTTAATGTAAATAAGGCGCTTTATTATGTCTCAAATACTATTGGAGATAATGAAATTGCCAATTACTATAATGAATATCAGACTTTAGACCCAGAAAAAAAGGCAGACTCGGCTACCGTATCTCAGTTGTTAATTTATCAGCAAAACAATAATACCAAGGAAACACTTATTTACAAGAGTAGTGTTCTTGAAGAAAATTATAAATTAACATCAACGCTCTTTGACATTGGTTTAGATAGTCTGGATATTAAAAGTATCATAGGGAGTTCTTCAACTGAAGTTTATAAAAATGAAGATTTAACCGATAAGGATTTAGCGCAAAGTCCTATATCTAGTATAATTAGAAGCGGTGTTATTTCTGATGCGCAGCGTTTGGTTTTCGAAAAAAATTATAAAGCATACTTAAAAACAACACCTATTCATAAGCGTGTTTCAGAAAATGAAATCAAAGATTTATTAACTAAGACTCTTATAAAAGATAGTATTAATCTTGATTTCGAATTTGCAATTTATGCAAATGATTTGGCGACAAAAGTGCAAAGTGATGGTTTCGAGTATGATAAAGATTCAAATTATTCGGTAGCAATTTTTCCAGATGAAAATAACAGGACACCTTATAAACTTCTGGTGAATTTTACGAATGATAAGAAATTTATCTTATCTTCAATTCTAAGGATGATTTTATTATCATTTCTTTTTACCATAATCATCATGATAACTTATGGAGGTGCTTTATATCAGCTTATAAAACAGCGTAAAATATCAGAAATCAAATCCGATTTTATCAATAATATGACGCATGAGTTTAAAACGCCAATTGCGACTATAAACTTGGCGTTGGATGCAATTAGGAATCCTAAAATTATTGAAGATAAGGAAAAGGTGTTACGCTATCTTGGCATGATTAAAGAAGAGAATAAACGTATGCATGCCCAGGTAGAAAATGTATTAAGAATATCTAAACTAGAGAAAAACGAGCTGAATATTAGTAAAGAAAGGTTAAATTTACATGATTTAATTGAAGATGCTATTACACATGTCGAGTTAATTGTCGAGGATAGAAAAGGGTATATTAAAACTTTTTTAAATGCAGAACAAACGTCGGTATTGGCAAACGATTCGCACTTTACTAATGTTATAGTTAATATTCTGGATAATGCGGTTAAGTATTCTCCGGAAGCACCAGAAATTGAGGTGTACACAGAAAATGTTGGAACCAACATTTTATTGAAAATTAAAGATCACGGTAGCGGAATGAGTAAAGCTGCTGTAAAACGCGTGTTCGAAAAATTTTATAGAGAACACACAGGAAATATACACAATGTTAAAGGTCACGGACTTGGTTTAGCTTATGTTAAACGTATAGTAGAAGACCATCAGGGGTATGTTTCTGTAGAAAGTGAAAAAGACAAGGGAAGCACATTTACCATTAAGCTTCCGTTAATATCATAAATATGGAAGAGCAAAAGAAAAAAATATTACTAGTAGAAGACGATCCTAACTTCGGAACTGTTCTGAAAGATTATTTAATGATGAATGACTACGATGTCACTCATGCTAAAAATGGTATGGAAGGCTTTGAAAAGTTTAAAAAAGACGATTTCGATTTATGTATTTTAGATGTAATGATGCCTTATAAAGATGGGTTTACATTAGCTAAAGAAATACGAGAAAAAAACGACGATGTTCCAATTGTATTCTTAACGGCTAAAACCATGAAGGAAGACGTTTTAAAAGGATATAAAGTAGGAGCAGATGATTATCTGAATAAACCTTTTGACAGCGAAGTGCTTTTAATGAAGATTAAGGCAATCATGCAGCGTAAGGCTACAGAAACTATTTCTGATAGTAAGCAGTTTGAATTTAAAATCGGAAAATTCGATTTAAACTCTAAATTACGTTTCTTACGTTATAACGGAGGTGAACCAGTTAAATTATCGCCAAAGGAAAACGAATTATTACGTTTGTTAGCGTTACATGAAAACGATTTAATGCCTCGTGAATTGGCATTAACCAAAATCTGGAGAGATGATAATTACTTTACCTCTCGTAGTATGGACGTTTATATCGCTAAGCTGCGTAAGTACTTAAAACAAGACGAGAAAGTAGAAATCCTGAACATTCATGGTGAAGGATTCCGTTTAGTAATAAACGAATAGATTCTAATTATATGATATAAAAAAATCCAGCTTAACGCTGGATTTTTTATTTGCATTATATGTGGGTTTTAAGCCAGTCTCTAAATTCAAAAAAGTTTTGCGGCGCCACGCCATGTCCCACAGGAAACTCCGAATATTTAAACTTGATGTTTAAAGCCTCTAAAAAAGGAGGTGTTTGTCTGGCCCACTCTACAGGAATCACCTGATCAACACTCCCATGTGAACAGTAGAAATTCAAGTTTGAATAATCTGTTTCATTTATAGATTCCGGTAAAATGTCTTTATTAATATAACCGCTTAAAGCAATAATGTTTTTTACCTTTTCAGGGTAGGTTAGTGCCACAGCATAACTTAAAATGCTCCCCTGGCTAAAGCCTAAAAGTGTTACATTTTTTTTGTCAACCGGATAGGCTTCAACAGCTTCGTCAATAAATTTGGCGATTAAATCTCTCGATTGTGCCGCTTGTACATTATCGTTCCATTTTCCTTTTTCAGCATCAAAATTTATCGCATACCACGCATTTCCGTAAGGTTGTAATTCATACGGTGCTTTTACCGAAATGATAAATAATTCATCTGGTAATTCTGAAGCAAATGAAAATAAATCGTTTTCATCACTGCCATAACCATGCATCATAATTAATAAAGGTGCATTTTCAGTTAAATTCGACGGTCTGGTAATATGGTATAAAGAAAGATCTGTATTTGTCATAATTAATTACCTATGTTAGCAAACCATTCCTGAAATTTTTCACCAACATAAGGCAATAATTTTACTTTACCCTGTATAATGTGAATGAATGAATATAACCATGATACAGCCGAAATAAGCCAGAAAATATAACCTATGGTACCATTCAAGTATTTATCGGTGATTTGTGCAATGAATAACATGATGATTAGTCCTATCATTTGTCTGTTATAAAATGCAGTAAAAGCATTTTTTTTATCGGCATTCATAATGATGGCGATAATTAACCCGACGAATGTAATATGACTAATAATAGCCATGGTTTTTCCGTTTTTTATTGTTGTACTATCCATAGTTCTATTATTTTAAAGCGATAATATTATTGGCAATAATACCGTAAACTTGTCCTTTTAAAGTTTCGTTTTCAAAAATAGCGTTGTTCGATTTTGAAATGATATGGTTTTTAGAAAATACGTATTCTATATTAGGATTGAATAACGCTGCATTTAAAGCATTTCCAACCGAAATTGAACTGGTTTCAATACCAAAGCGCCCTTTACCTTGGGTTAAAAGCTTAACGGTTTCTTCCGTATTAAAGATGGTTTGTAAAGCTCCAAAGGCAGATTCTAAACCAATGGTTCCGTAAGCCGCATGGTCGAATTCTACTTTTTTGTGTTCTACATCAAGTGGATTGTGGTCGCTGGTAAGCATATCGATGGTGCCGTCATGTAAACCTTCTTTTAGAGCATCAATATCGGTTTGAGTGCGTAAAGGTGGTAATACTTTAAAATGCGTATTAAAGTCGGTTAAGGCTTCATCGGTAAAGTATAGGTTATGTATAGCAACACTACAGGTAATGTCTAAACCTTTTGCTTTTGCTTCGCGAATTAATTCTACCGATTTTTTAGTTGAAATGGTAGGGATGTGTAATTTACCACCTGTATATTCCAATAAAAACAAATCGCGTACTATCTGTAATTCTTCTGCTAAAGCAGGAATTCCTTTTAATCCTAATCGCGTACTTGTAATATGCTCGTGCATCACCCCGTGACCAACAACTTGGTCTTCCTGAGGAAAAGAGAAAACTAATCCGTTGAAATTCGATGCATATTGCAAGGCAATTTTCATAAGGTTCGGATTAGAAATCGATTTTTTATAATCGTAAAATGCTACGGCACCTGCCATATTCATATCGTATAATTCGGCTAAATCAACACCTTTGCTTCCTACAGTTAAAGCACCAACAGGCAATAAAGTTGTAGCATGATTTGCTGCTTTTGCTTTTGCAAAAGTAACGTCGGCATTACAGTCAATTACCGGATTGGTATTGGCGTTCATAGCTACTGTCGTAAATCCTGAAGCTGCTGCTGTTTTTAGTCCGTTTTCAATAGTGTCGCGTTCTTCAAAACCAGGTTCACCAAAACAAACGCTACTATCAAACCAACCTTGTGAAATATGAAGGTTGTCTAATGTTATTTCTTGGTAATTTCCGGGATTTGTAAGGTTACTTTCAATCTTGGTAATGACACCATTTTCAACTAATATATCCTGAGTTGTATTGTGAAACTCGCTTTGAGGATCTATAATGGTGGCAGATTTTATAAGTATGTTCATTTAAAGTATTTTAAGATGCCCATTTCGATAATCAAAAATGCTAATGCAAAAATAACAAACCATTTCCATAAGGCATTAACTTTTGTGTCACTTTTTATGCTATCGAAAATTTCGGTAATCGAATCGCTCACTGTTATGTTTGCAGATGGTGTTAAAGTCATGTAAGTCAGATTACTTTCTTTTCGGTCGTAATTGTAACTTACGTTTTTTATGGTTTCTTTTTTATTCATAACCCCATAAATATTCGCGATATCGGGTGTTTCGGAAGTGCTGATAACCACCTTTGAGTTAAAATATTGCTGTTTCGGGATGATGTTGATATTATCTTTCACCAACGATAAAATGGCATCCTGCTGAAGTGTCGTTGCAACAGCGAATGTATTGTTCCTTCCAATCGTATAATAAAGTTCGGGTAGTTGTAAGCTGAATTTACCGATGTTGTATAAGCTAGGAACGATGAGCGGTGAATTTTTAAAATTAGAAATGTCTTTATTTAATGGTGATGTAAATACATAAGCTGATTTGTTTTGATATAGGAATGGTTTGCCATCTTCAAATTGTAAAGCAGCGGAAGTATTATTTAACGATACATCATAATAGCTTTCTGTTTTCGGATATTGAAAATTATCGACTTGCTTCTCAAAAACACCATTATTGTACAGCGGATGTGAGTAGTTAATGGTGGTTATGCGCTTTTCTGTTTTAGTTTCTGAATTAAAATTAGAACCATAATTGGCTAATAAAGTGTTATAAGAATTAAGGTTGGCTTCTTTGGATGGAATAATAAGCAAAGAACCGCCTTGGCTGGTAAATGACTTTAGAGCTGCTACTAAAGCATTAGGAATATCTTTTAATTCATTCAGTACAATTAATTGTTGCTGCTCAATATCGTTATAGTTTAACTGATTTTCTAAAACCGAAGTATATATGAATTCATCTTTGGTGTAGATACGTTTTAAAAAGTCGTCGTCACCAGCATTTATCGCTAATACTTTAATTTTAGACGTTTCGTTAATATTAAAATATAACGCGTTGTCGAATTGCAGACTGGAATCATCAATGGTGATTTTTCCGTTAATGATTTCATTCACCGGAATTGAAAAGGTCGTTTCTGCTGTATCTTCAATGGCGACTGAAGTTTTCGCTATTAATTTATCATCATTAAATAATGAAATAGGTAAGTTCTCTATAGCATCACCACTATTTTTCAATGAGACTTTAAGTGTAATAGCCGTGGCACTGGTTTCTGAAATATAAGCACTATCAATAGCTACATTATTGGTGTTTACCGAATTTAGTTTAACGAGGTGAATATTGGTTAGACTATCAGTTTCCGGAGTAAAAGTGTTTTTGGTTTCTTGAAAATCTGAGATAAACACCAGATCTTTTAAAATGCCCTTTTGTTTACTAAATAAAGTTTTGCTTTTTAGCAAAGCGGCTTCTGGTGTCAAGGTGTTTGCAGTGAAATTTAATTGCAGTAAATCGTTTTTTATTGCTTTAATCGTCGTATTTCTAAAAGTATTATCGTTGGTTAAAACCGATACCGTTTCATCTTCAGGAACATTACTGATAATATCCTGAACCGCACGCTTTAAAAGTTCGCCATTATTACCCTTAGCCTGCATACTAAAGGAGTTATCTAAGTAAATAACAGTTTCCTTTTTTGTTTTAAAATTGTCGTAGTTTGAAGTAAATGGTTGCGCAAATGCCAAAACAATACAAGCCAAAAGCAGTAACCTTGTGAGTAATACCAACCACTTTTTTATCTGTGAACTTTTACGGGTTTCAATGGTGACGCGTTTTAAAAATGCCACATTGGTAAATTCAACTTTTTGAAACTTACGAAGTTGAAATAAATGAATAATAATAGGAATGAGCAGTAAAAATAAAGCGTAAAGAAGTTCGGGGTGTTTAAACTGCATACTTGTCTATATAGGTTGAAAAGTACATAAAAGTACATGAATTTTTTGTAATTGAAAATTCAAGGAGACAAAACTAAATTAACAGAAGAAAAAATAATCGGTCATAGGGAGCATACTCTGATTTTCGAAATAAGTCTTAATCTTAATTTGCGCTTTTGGGTTGGCTACAGTAACAATGCTTTGCGACTGCTTAATGGTTTCCAAGTGTGTAAAGGGTTTCATTTCCTGTTTATAAATATGTTTCCCAATTTTTTTTGGGTTGTCGCAAATCCATTCAAAAGGGATGTTATTTTTAATAAGTGTTTTGGCAATGGTTTTTCCTTTCCACCCGGCACCCCAAACTACCAGTGGTCTGGTTTTGTCGTAATCTAACTCCAGGAAATAATGCATTTTTATGTCTAAAAAGGTATTCTCGGCATAATTATCATGTGTTCTGGAAGTCCGGGTTTGATAATCGCGCCAGTAATGCAGGAGTTTATCGCATGGAATAATTTTGTAGTTGTGCTTGTAAAATCGGAAAGTTAAATCGTAATCTTCAGGGTATCTGTTTGGGGTAAACCCGTCACAGTTTATAAAATCCTCCCTATGAATCATCCAGCAAGGTGAAGGAATCACACATTCTTTATAAATTTCAGAGTAATTATCTCCGGTTTTGGTTAATCCGTTAAGCCACGCTTCATATTTATTATACCCGTCGCTAATGCCTTCTTTAGAAAAATAATTAACCAAACCTGTAGCAACGTGCTGTTTACCGTGTTTTAAAAGATTGTTTAGTAACACCTCAAGTTTGTTTTTCGGCATAATATCATCACTATCCATGCGTGTGATATAGTCACCAGAACTTTCATTAAAACCTAACCGTAGTGCATCAATAATACCACTGCCATCATTTTTAAAGAGTTTAATTCTCGTGTCCTTTTCGGCGAACGATTTTACCAGATTATAACTGTCATCGGTAGAAGAATCATCTATAATTAATAATTCCCAGTTTGTATAACTCTGATTTATTATAGATTCAATGCAGTTTGTAAGGTATTGTTCTGTATTTTTGAAAGGCGTTAATATACTTATCAGTGGATTATGCATTTGGCGAATATACGTAAATCATCATTTTAACAAAACCTTATGAGCCGATTGTGTAACAGAAATAGTAATTTGGACGTCACTTATAAGAATTAAATAAAATCAACTTAATGAATACAAAACCTATAACCGCCTTATTAGCGGGTATTTTGATGGCAAGTTGTAGCACATCAAAAAATTCAAGTAACGATTTAGCTATAAACACCCCAATTGAATCATTCATCAATTTATCGCACGTGGTTAACGATAAAGCGCCGGTAACTATAAATCCGGGACGTTTTACAACGCAAACCGTAACCTACAGATTACCAAGAGTCGTTCAAGGAACCTATTCTGTGAGTAACTTCGGAAAATATGTAGACGATTTTAAAGCCTTCGATTATGATGGCAACGAAATGCCTGTTGTAAAAACAGATATGAATACCTGGACCATTGATAATGCAAAGAAGTTAGATAAAATTACGTATTTAGTTAATGATACTTTTGATATTGAGGAAGTAGGGGGAATAGGTGAAGAACAACCGTTTTCGCCAGCAGGAACCAACATTGAACAAACAAACGATGTATTGAATTTACACGGCTTTATAGGGTATTTCGATTCATTAAAGAATAATCAATACAAGTTAGATGTTACGGCTCCTTCTAACTTTACCAGAAGCTCAGCATTACCCGAAGTGTCTTCAAAAACCAGTGAAGACGGACGCTTTGTAACAACAAGTTATTTTGCGACGCGTTATTTCGATATTACAGATAACCCGATGTTTTATGGAAATTTAAGTGTTGAAGAGTTTCAGGTTGGTGACATTAAAATCGTTTTAAGTGTATATTCACCAAACAAAATACATTCGGCTACATCTTTAAAAGATGCGATGTATAAAATGATGAAGGCACAAAAGGCGTTTTTAGGAGATGTTAATTCGACACCGCGTTATGATATTTTTCTGTATTTATCTGAAGGTTTAGCAGAGTCTCCAAAAGGTTATGGTGCTTTAGAACACCATACATCAACAGTCGTGGTTTTACCTGAAGCATCAAGCGAAGGGGAATTGGCTGAAAGCATGGTTGATGTGGTATCTCATGAGTTTTTTCATATTGTAACACCGTTAAGTGTACATTCTGAAGATGTACATTATTTCGATTATAATACCCCAACATTTTCAAAACACCTGTGGATGTACGAAGGGGTAACCGAGTATTTTGCAACTTTATTTCAGGTAAATCAAGGCTTGGTTAGTGAAGCTGATTTTTACAATAAAATCATGCAGAAAATTCAAGGCGCTAAGAATATGGATGACGCAATGAGTTTCACAATAATGAGTGAAAACGTATTGAAAGCTCCTTATAAAGACCAGTATTTAAACGTGTATCAAAAAGGAGCCTTAATAGGTATGTGTATTGATATTACGTTAAGAGAAGAAAGTAACGGCCAGCGTGGTATTTTATCGTTAATGAAAGAATTATCTAATAAATATGGAAAAAACAAGCCGTTTGAAGATGATAAGTTAATTGATGAGATTGTGGCTATGACGTACCCGTCGTTACGTTCATTTTTCGATACCCATGTTATTGGAGATACACCAATTAACTACAACGAGTATTTTAATAAAGTTGGTTTGGAAATCGGAGAAGGCCAAATTGAAACGAACTATGTATTTAATGGAGGTTCTTTAATTTTTGCAGCCGATCCACAAGCAGGAAAAATATTTTTCAGTGAGGCAGTAACAGAAAACAGTTTCTGGAATGATAATGGTGTACAACCTGGAGATGTGTTAAAAGCAGTAAACGGTACAGAAATGACTATGCAAAATGCCAATCAGTTATTACAACTAATGTTTGGATGGAATCCAGGAGAAGACATTGAAGTAACTTTAGAAAGAAATGGTGAAGATGTTGTGGTTAAAACAACAACAACACAATCGTATACCTTTGGAGAAGGTATTATAGAGAAGCCAGATGCTACAGAGGCACAGAAGAAACTTCGTGAAGCCTGGTTAAAAGGATAATCACGATAATTAATGAATAAAAAAGCCTGATGAAATCGTCAGGCTTTTCCTATTTTATATGGATTCGTTATTGTCTTGCTGGTCGGTAAGACTATTTAAAAAAGCAATAATATCCTGAATTTCTGAGGTAGTGAGATTTAAAGCATCGGGAGGAAGTGTTTGGTTTTCTAAAGTAATGCCTAAACCTGCACCTCCGCCTTTATTATAAAAGTTCAGAACTTCTTCTAAGCTCTTAAAGACACCGTTATGCATGTACGGACCCGTTTTGGCAACATTTCTAACGGTTGTTGTCTTAAAAAAGTGTTTGCGTTCAGGGGTATGAAACAAATAATAGCGTCCTAAATCGTCGTCAATTTGGGCGTTAATAGAATCGTTGGTTTTTGGTACCCCAATCAATTCCATTTCGGTTTCTTTAAA
Organism: Aestuariibaculum lutulentum; assembly: GCF_032926325.1. NCBI lineage: Bacteria > Pseudomonadati > Bacteroidota > Flavobacteriia > Flavobacteriales > Flavobacteriaceae > Aestuariibaculum > Aestuariibaculum lutulentum. The sequence goes on along the minus strand of NZ_CP136709.1, from coordinate 3,751,881 downwards.
CGTGGTTGGTACCGTCCCGTTAAATAGTGGTGCAAAATGACAAGTCGCACATTTGGCTTTTCCGGTAAAGAGATTAAAGCCGTTAATTTCTGAAGCGGTTAAGCTGTTTTCTACATCATTAATATTATTGTCGAATTTAGAATTGAATGGCGACAGACTGCGAATAAAACTGGCTATGGCGTGCCTTATATAGTCTTGCTTAATAGAGTCATTAAAGGCTGTTTTAAAAGCTTCAATGTATTCAGGGTTGTGTTTTATGGCATTTTCAAATCCTTTTAAATCACTGTGAAACTCATTTTCATTATTAATTACTGAAACGATTTGCCCCTCTAAACTTCCGGCACGATTATCGTAGAAAAATCCTTTTTGTAATCCGGCATAAAGTAGGGTAGGACTGTTTCTGGTAACACCTTTTGAAATGGCTAAGCCATCGGTATAACCTTTTTCAGGAATGTGACACGTGGCACAACTTATAGATTTGGAAGCAGATAATTCCGTTTCAAAAAATAAGGTTTTACCTAATGCAACTTTAGCTGAAGTTAGACTGTCATTATAATCTGAAAAATGGTTAAGGTTGAATGTGTTTTTAGAGAATAATGAAGCAGCATCGTTATTTATAGCCTTAGTAAATGGAAATTTTACCTTCCAGTCGCTTACTGTTTTATTCCAAAGCTCCAGATTTTTATGCGTGTTAGATTTAATGAAGGCATAACGATTAAAACTATTGAAGTCTCCTGTTAACTCGCTAATGGCTTTTTCAATAGCCTCATGCCATGCCTTATAAAGTGTTTCGTCGTTAAATTCATCTTTATATATACTTAAATATGTTTCTAAAGCTGAATATGTTATTTGTCCTTCGGTAAGTGATTGTTCTAAAACGGGAGAATCAAAACCTGTAATACCTGTTAAAGCGGTTCTTATTATCTGGTCTCTAATCATCCATAAAACATGATAAGGTTTTATGTAATTAAAATTCAGATTTTTTTCAATAAGTTCTAACCTGATTTTTGTTTTTACAGCGTGATCTGTAATGGATTTAAAGTCTGGTGTTTCAGTAAAAATTTCTTCTTCTAAAACTTGAAAACCTGTTGGGTTATTAATTTTTATGTCGGTAGCATCCTCTTCTTCAACTTTTAAAATATTCGGCTGATTTAAAAACTTGTAATTTTCAGAATCAACAAAAGCTAATACGGGTTCGGCTTTTTTAAAATGTAATCTGGCATTTAAATAATGCTTTTCAGAAGCTTTTATATTATCAGATTCCGACAGACTGTCTAAACAGGCAATTGTTGATATAAGCTCATTTGAAAAAGCTTTTTGAAGTGTTTCGTTCTTGTTATTATCCCTGGCTAAATAAGCAGTTTTTTGTTCTTGTAAGCAGGAAGTGAATAACAGGGAAAAGAGGCCTATGAAAACATAAGCCTCTTTTTTAATTATAAATTTCATAAGATTCTATCTCTTTAAACCTTGAACTACATAAAGCATACTACCTTCGTTTGAAGCAGGATTTGGATTTGCTAAAGGATCTGTAAAGTTAGCATCTGTCCAACCATGGTTTTGCGTGATTAATAAAAATGTTCTGTCTACACCAACAGTCTCAGAAATATCAATCATACCTGTAATTTCCCAGTCGTTACTTGTAGAACCGTAACCAGCACCAGCAGCTAATTCCTGATCACATTCTAAAACGGTTTTTAGGTTTTTAGAAACAATATTATACTCGTATAATTGAGCAAAATGACTTTTTTCTGGAGTGTCAGGATATCCGTTTGGATCTTCCTGAATGTAAACGTAGTTTTCAGTAACAACTAAGTTGTCTGGACTATGGAATTCTTTAGCTTTTCCGTCTAAAATATCACCGTCTAAAACACAAGTGATAGTTCCAGATAACGGATTGTTTTCATCTAAAATAACGTGGTAAATTCTACCGTAGAATGATCCTTTGTTTAGTAAAGCATCTTTTTTTCGACCTGTAACAGCAAAGAAAAATTCTCTGTTATTTTCAGATGAACCTTTTCTCCAGTCAATATCTTCAACTCTCGAAAAGCCCATAATACCTTTAGCTCTTGATTCAGTTTCTAACTCGTCTAAAGTTCTTTCGCTGTATTCTTCGAAAGTAATATCGTAAGATACACCTTCTTTCATATCCATTTCAAAGTTGACACCTTCAGTAAGAACTTTTAATCCATAAAGGTTTCCGTTTTCTAAATCGGCGTGATCACCAACATACATGGCTAATTGTCCAGAAGGGATGTTGTTATCACTTGTGTCATCTCCAATTAAAACAACAGTTTTTCCAGGAAATGCATTTTTATGCATGGCTACAGCATTTTCGGTAGACCATTGTCCTAAAGCTGGTAATAAATTAGCAACCGATGCTTCGCTAGCATCTTTAAAAGGATCTGTAGCAAACACCCCTTTTGAAGCGCCTCCCCATTCTCCTCCAGAAAGGTATAAAGGACCAAATCCGTGTTCTTCAGGCGTTATTAAAGAACCTGAGCATTGTGCAGTATTAGCGGTAGCTGCGGCATTTAGAATATATTCTCCATGAACTGGCTTAAACGTTTCGTCTAAAGTAATTCTTGCAATAGAATAATCGGCTTCTATATTATTAATAAGTGTGAATGTACCGTCTTCATTTTTCATCAAAGCAGCACCATCGGCCATACTTCCGTAAACGAAATTTGGAGATTCAACTAAAACGTCTTCTGAAGATAAAATTGGATAAACAGAAAGATTTTTAAATCCTGGTTTTAACTTTAAAAAGTTAGGTGTTACTGAGTGCGCTTGTAATGCTACCTTGTTTCCTTTTAGGGACATTGATGCATTGGCTGTAGTTAAAGCTTCTTCCTGAGTTGTTAAATCGTTGTTGCAACTAAACAGAGAAGTTGCTACAACCGATGCAAGTACTAATTTTTTCATTGGTTTAATGTTTGATTAATTAACAACGTAAAATTAGGTGGATAAACCTCTGAATATGTTAATTGTACATTGGCTTTAAATGAAGATTTGGTTATAGCAACGTTACCAATGTAAAGTAAACTTCAATATTTAAAATGATTCTATATAGAGTTGTGTAAGGTGATGATTTATAGTTGATTTAAAATAAAAAAAGCGATTGATAATTTAAACCTTATCAATCGCTTTTAAATTGTTTTCTAACTTTTTTAGAAACTAATCTATTTCATATTTGGCAGCTTTTCCGTTAGATAGGGAGTTGCTGATAAATTCGCGTAAATCGTCGTTTGCAGTTTTTAAATCTTCATTTCTAATGTACATCATATGGCCACTTCGGTAACCTTTAAAAGCAAAACGGTCTTTCATTTTTCCACTTGGGTCTATTTGCCACATGGTGTATTTTGCCCCGAAATATGTTGTAGCACCATCATAATACCCCGATTGTACCAGAACTTTTAAATAAGGGTTTTGTGCCATGGCCTGGCGTAAACCGTCGCGAGTATTATCGTTACTGTCATCCCAAGGATGTACATCGCCAAACATATTGTATTTAATGTCGGTTTTAAATTTAAGATGTTCTCTTATGTAATAGTTAATAGCAGGGGTAAAGGCATGGTTCCATGTCGTTAATTCCGGGCTATAATCTGGCTTAACACCAATGTCTTTTTTGTCTAAACCAAGGTATCTGGAATCTAAACGACCAATAATGTGTCCGCTTTCATCACGAAGTAAGTCTTTCCAAAAGAAGTTTGTAGGTACATCTAAGTTATTCTGAAGGATGGCTGTTTTGCTTAATCCTGAGTATTTCGCGTATTGTTCGGCAATATTATTTTTTTCAGTTTCTGAAATAAATCCGCCTTTAGCAATGGCAGGCATTAACTTGTTGATTGCAAAATTTTCAACCTCTGGTAAAACGTCAGATAAATCTTTTTGTTGTAAATCTGAAGGTAGTTTGTCGTGATACCATGCGGTTGCCGCATAATAAGGTAAATTTAAAGCAGAGTATTCTGGTTGTCCCGTATTGTATTGTTTGTAATCGGCTGGCGATACCATAATGACACCGTTTAAGTACATCCACTGGTTGTTTTGTAAAGCATTGGCTAATCCCATGACGCGGGTACCACCATAGCTTTCACCTATAAGATATTTAGGAGATTCCCAACGGTTTTTACGAGTGACGAAGGTGTTAATCCATTCTGCAAGATATTTTATGTCTGCATTAATTCCGAAGAAGGTTTCTCTGTTTGGTAGTTTTCCTTCTTTATTTTTAATCATCCTCGAATACCCTGTGTTTACAGGGTTTACATATACAATATCAGCCACATCAAGAATAGAGTGTGGGTTGTTTTTTATACCATAAGGTTGAACCGGATAGCCTTCTTTATCAAGATTTAAAACCTTAGGTCCCGTGTAAGCAATATGCATCCAAACCGAAGCCGATCCTGGACCGCCATTAAATGAAATAACTAAAGGTCTGTTAGCTCTGTCTTTTACATCATTACGTTCATAATACGTGTAAAATAAAGTAGCAATTGGTTCGTCATCGTTGTTCCAAACGGGTTGTGTTCCAGTAGTTGCTGTGTATTGGAAACTTTTTCCGTTAATGGTAGCTGTATCAGTTGTTACAACGGTAGTATCTGTGGGTATTTTTCTGTTTTGAGCAAAAACAGTAACTATAGAAACCGAAAGAATCAGGGTAAAGAGTTTTGTCATAGATTTTAGTTTTTATTATGATTGATTATTTTTAAAAGCCTTCAAAGACTCCCAAACCGAACAAGGCAAAGTCGTATTTCACTGGATCTTTAGGATCTAATGTTCTAAGGGCTGTATCTAATTCCAGAAGGGCTTTAGCATCGTTTTGCTTTCGAGTTAATAACCCTAATTTTCGAGCTACATTTCCGGAATGTACATCTAACGGACAAGATAATTGAGCGGGTGTAATGCTTTTCCAGATACCCAAGTCTACACCGGTGTTATTTGGTCTAACCATCCATCTTAGATACATATTTATTCGCTTTGCGGCCGAATTTTTTAACGGATCGCTCACATGTTTTTGTGTGCGTTGTAAGTGGTCTATTTCAAAAAATGTCCTTTTAAATTCCGAGATGGATTTCTGAACTGAATATGGTTCGGCGTGTAAAGCAAACAGTGTTTCAAGTCCGTTATGCTTGGTGTAAATATGTTTTAAACACTTGATAAACTGAATAGCATCTTCGCCGTTAAAGGTGCGGTGTACAAAAGGTTGTAGTTGCTCTAAATCGGTTTCAGAATGGTTTATAACAAAGTCGTAGGGTGTATGGCCCATCATATCCATCAATTTATTGGCGTTATTGATGATGCTTTTTCGGTTTCCCCAGGCAATAGTTGAGGTTAGGAAAGCTGCAATTTCAATATCTTCCTTTTGAGTAAATAAATGTGGGATTTGTATGGGGTCGCTCTCAATAAATTTAGGGCTGTTGTATTCTTCAACCTTGGCATCGAGAAATTCTTTAAGTTCTGAAGGGCTCAATATTTAAAATTTGAGATTAATTATTTTTAAATGAATTCAAAAATACCAATAAATACAAAAAAAGGTTATTATAAATATGTTAAAAGCTATGGCCTTTATAAGATAAATCGCTATAAAATATCGATAAAATGCATAAAAACACTTTAAAATGTAATATTATGACGTGTTTGTATATTAAAAATGAAATTTATAACGTTAATTAGTCCATCAAAACATTGTATTATGAAAAAAATTATAGCCCCAATTTTGGCCATTTTATTAGCTAGTTGTGATGGAGAAACTGTTAAGAATACTATTGACACCGCAACAGCTATAGATGCTTTAACAGAATATTCAACGGTGAATAAGGTGTTTCAGGATGTTGGAAATAACAGTGGAGATGCTGTTTTAAGCTCAGAAGGCACTGCTTCATCTACAGCAAAATTAACCGCTACAAAAGCAGAGGGTCCCGTTATTACTATTGATCCTTTGGATTTAACAACTTTTCCAAAAACGATTACTATTGATTATGGTACAGGTGTATTATGTAAAGACGATATCACTCGCAAAGGTATTGTAACAATTGTTTCAACCAATTGGTATGGCGTAGAGGGGAGTGTTCATACTTCTACATTTACCAATTATTATCATGAAGATTATAAAGTTGAAGGAACACACATTGTTGAAAATTTAGGAGAAAATACGGATGGTAATTTAGAGTATAGTGTAAAGATTACCGATGGAAAAATTACAACAGCAACAGGTGCGACTATTAATTATACAGAAGATTCAACTAGAACGTGGATTGCTGGTAATGATACGCCTTTAAATATCTGGGATGATGAATATTTATTAGATGGTATTCAAAACGGTACCAGTTCTAAAGGTGTGGATTATACTTTAACTGTTGAAGAATCACTGCATTTTGTATTATTACCACGAAGTATTGAAGCTGGAATTTTAGATATTGATGTAGCAGATATTGAAGACATCAAATTGAATTACAATACTAAAATGGTGACTATTTTAGGTAAAAATATCCCTTTCGGGTATTAAATTAATTTTTTAAGTTATTTTAAGAAAAGGGCTTATAGAAAATTCAATAGGCCCTTTTTAAATGTTCTATTTTCAGAGTTTACTGATTTGTAATATTTCCATCAACCATAACCAGTTTTCTGTCTGCCAGATTGGCTAATTCTTCGTTGTGTGTTACAATCACAAAGGTTTGACCGAATTCATCACGCAATTTAAAAAACAGAGTATGAAGATTCTCGGCAGTTTCGCTGTCTAAATTTCCCGAAGGTTCATCCGCAAAAATTAAGTCCGGATTATTAATTAAAGCACGAGCTACTGCTACACGTTGTTGTTCTCCTCCGGAAAGTTCATTTGGCTTGTGGTCGTAACGATGCGATAAACCCAAAAAGTCCAGTAATTCTTTAGCGCGTTTTTCGGCATCTGCTTTTTTTGTTCCTTTTATAAATGCTGGTAAACAAACATTTTCTAAAGCTGTAAATTCAGGAAGTAATTGGTGAAACTGAAAAATAAACCCAATGTGTTCGTTTCTAAATTTAGCCAAGGCTTTATCTTTAAGATTGCCAATATCAATACCGTTAATAGTTAATTGATAATCTTCTTTTGATGAAGCTTTGTCTAAAGTGCTTAATATTTGTAAAAGTGTGGTCTTCCCAGCACCGGATGCACCAACAATAGAAACCACCTCGCCTTTTTTAATATGTAGGTCAACACCTTTTAAAACTTCTAAATCGTTATAGAATTTATGTATGTTTTTCGCTTGAATCATGTGTTTGAAATAGGAGCCGTGAATTTACTACTTTAAGCTGTGCTGTACAATTAAGAATTGTTTTTTATTGCCAAATGCGATTTAAGCTATATCTTTATTCTTCTAAAAAAAATTGAAATGCATTACAAATCATTCGAAGAATATAACGACGAAGCAACCGAAGGAATTAAAGATAATTACAATAAAATTATTAGCGATTTAGGTGAAGATACTGAACGTGACGGGCTTTTAAAAACGCCGGAACGCGCCGCAAAAGCCATGCAGTTTTTAACTCAGGGCTATCATCAGGATCCGGTAGAGATTCTTAAAGGCGCCATGTTTGAAGAAAGTTACAACGAAATGGTTATTGTTAAAGATATTGAGTTGTATTCACTTTGTGAGCATCATATATTACCTTTTTTCGGTAAAGCGCATATTGCCTATATTCCAAACGGACATATTGTTGGACTAAGCAAATTACCTCGAGTGGTCGATGTTTTTGCCAGACGATTACAGGTGCAGGAACGCCTAACTGAACAAATTTTAGATTGCATAAATGATACCTTAAAGCCACAGGGTGTTGCTGTCGTTATCGAGGCTTCACATATGTGTATGATGATGCGCGGGGTGCAAAAACAAAACTCTTTAACAACAACCTCAGGTTTCCGCGGACAGTTTGAAAAAATTGAAACGCGAAACGAATTTTTAAAGCTGATAGGAAAGTAATTTAGGTATGTTTTTTGTGCTTTTTCTGATATAAATTTTAATTAATGGGTAAATACAAAATATTAGTTTTAGGCATTTTATTTGATGCCATTGGTTATGTGTCATTTATAATTCCTGGAATAGGGGAGTTTTCAGATATTGTCTGGGCACCACTTTCTGGCTGGTTAATGACTAAGTTATATAAAGGAAAAGCGGGTAAAGTGGCAGGGGTTATAACCTTTGTGGAAGAAGCACTCCCTGGTTTAGATGTAATTCCAACTTTTACTTTAATGTGGTTGTATACTTATGTTCTGAAAAAGGAACCTAAAGATTTAAAATAAAAAAATCCCTTTCTGTTTAGAAAGGGATTTTTTGTAGGTTATAATTGATATTTTAATCCAATATTAATATTTCTTCCCATATTAAAAATACCGTCTGGTTTTAAACGCGACAGGTGATTGATATAGGTTTTATTCGTTAGGTTCGTACCAGAAATACTTAAAGTAGCTTCATTTTTAAATAAATTAAAACTTCCGCCAAATCCTGCACTTAGTAAGTTGTAACCATCGGTTGAGGTTTCAAAGGTGCTTACGTTATTTTGATTAAAGGTACTTGCTAATTTTACAAAGGTATATCCATTTTTAAGCCAAGGTTTTTCAAACTCAACTCTTAAAACATTGCTTAAAGAGTTCGCTGGAATTAACGGTAAATATTCGTTGTTAGCCTGTTTTCCTGTTACTGTTTCAAAGCTTGATTCTATGTGTAGCCAGTGTATAGGGTGCGGGTGAATATGTACACCTACTTCACCACCATATACCTTGGCATCATTCTGAATATAATCGTAAACCGGGGTGTCGTCTATTGTATTTCCGTTTGGCGATAAGTAAATATAGTCATTTACCTTGTTGTAAAATCCGTTTACAAAAAACTCAACGTGTTCGTTTTTAAATTCCAGTGCAATATCGGTTTGAAAATTTTGCTCGTTGTTTAAATCGGCATTACCAACTTCGTAACGATTGGATCCATGGTGAATACCATCGGAAGTTAATTCGGCTAAATTAGGCGCTCTAAACCCAGAAGCGAAATTAACGCGTGCGGTCAGGTTTTTAAAGATGTTAGTTTTAAATCCTAAGGCACCATTAAAACTATTAAAATCTCGGTTTAATCCGGAAACAACGTTAATGTTTCGGTTATCGTAACGTGCACCAAGCTGAATATCGATAGCTTCAAAATGAATATGAGAGGTTCCCATAACACCAAAATCGTTGGTTGTTGCATCTGGAATTAATTGCTCTTCACCGTAGTTGGTGTTTACCTGATTCATGCCTTGTACACCCACGATGGTTTCAAACTTACCCAACTGAGGTAAGGTGTATTTTACATCGTAATTGGCCGTTTTTAATTTCATTTGAAGCGACGGCACTAAAATTTCATGGTCTTCTTCATGTTCATCTTCGTGGTGTTCTTCTTCTTCATGTTCTTCGTGTCCTTCCTCATCTTCATCATGATGGTGCTCGTCTTCAAATTCTTTTCTGTCGTTGTAAATATAACCTAAATTAATATCTAACTTCGAGTTGTTAAGGAAGATGGTAGATTTAGAACTGAATACATGATTCGTTATATTTTGGTATCCAAGCATTGGTGTTTTTAGAGTAGATTGTACACCTATTTCTTCCGGAATACCTAGCTTAGAATTGTTTGCATTGTATCTGAATTCCGTTTTAAAGGTATTAACCTGATAACCAATTCCGGCTTTAAAATCCTGCTCTCTAAAACGTGTATTGGTTACACGATATTCGTCTGTATCGTAATCGGAATGTTCAGTAAGACTTCCTCTAAATAACAATTTAAAATTATTTTCAGATGATTTGTATCCGGCACTTGTGTTAAATCCTTGTGTGTTGCTGTAATAGTTACCACTAAAATCTCCACTTGATGTATTGTCTTGAGCAAATTTTTCTGGGTTTAAATATAAAACACCACCAAGGGCATCACTACCATAAAGTAAGGACGCCGGGCCTTTAATAACCTCGACACTTTCCACACCGTTACTGCTAACTCCAAGACCGTGCTCGCTACCAAATTGCTGATTCTCCAGACGAACACCTTGGGTGTACACTAAAACGCGGTTAGAACTTAAACCACGAATTACAGGTTTACCAATGCTTAATCCGGTAGTTACACTTTCAACGCCAGCAATATTGCTGATGCCCTCGGTTAAATTTACAGCGCCATTGGCATTTAAATTTTCAACAGAAGCACGTTCAACTTTCATAACGTTTTCACTTTGTAACTTATGAAATGGCGTAGAAATAATAATATCTTCCATTTCAATAGCTGAATATTCCAAACGTATTTCAATGTATTGCAGATTTGGGATATTAACAGTTAAGGATTTGGTCTCATACCCTAAAATAGAAACCACCAATTTATAGTTTCCTGATGGTAGATTCTCTAAGCTAAATTGTCCGTTTTCGTCTGTAATTGTTCCTTTTTCAAGGTCTGATAGGTATATGTTTGTAAATGCTAAACTTTCGTTTGTTTTGTTGTCTACAACAAGACCTTTTAACGAATGTTGTGCATAAATATTAGTCATTGCTAAAAGCAGCAATGTATTTAATAATAATCGCATGTAAAGTATGTTTTAAAAACCAATTAAGGCTTTTGTAATTTAATAATATGTTGACACTAATTTCTTTGTTAGTGTGTTAGGTTCATTATTAAATAAGGGCAGGAGGACCACGTAAAGCGGTTTGTAAGCGTTGGTAATCACTTAGAAAATGGTATTGAGAAACAATTTCTGGTGATTGTTCTTTTGGAGTAAAAATAGTGTACTCAAAAAGATTAAATGTGTATTGATGGTGAACTTTATACTTGTAAAAGTCACAATCGGTATCCAGTTTGTGAAGGTGGGTTGTTTTTTCACCTTTACAAATATCGTGTTCATGATGTGCAAAAAGATGAGCGAACTCAAATACAGCAGGCTTCAATAGCGAAATAGCCAAAAGCAATGCCATGGTTTTAAAAATAATATTTGCTCTAACTTTTTGTTCCACTAGCTTAAAAAACGCTTAAACCCGATACGTTTCAATAATTTTTTTACAAAGGTCCAAAAAAAGTCGAATTGACCAAAAATCCAACCGATAGAAACTAATAAAATCTGATAAAAAATTAATCCGATGATGATATAAAGTATCCAATAAAGAACTGAACCCAGATTTTCTTTAGTGATTCCAATAAGTTTCATTAAGGGTTTGCTGACATATAAGGAAGACGACCCGGTAACAGCAAAAACAATATAAATTCGAATAAATTCCCAACGGTAATTTATTTTCCATTTATTTTCCAGTTTTTTAAATGTAAAGAGCACAAACTTTACAAGTAGAAAATAAATAACCACGCTCAATAAAATATTGAAGATAATATGAGATTCTTTAATGAAAATATAAGATAATTTAAACGCCGAATACGCCAGAATAAGAACTCCTAAAACAGGGAAGAGGAGCTGCCAGTTATGTTGTATTTGCCAACGTTCTTTAAATTTTTGCACCATAAAAGTCTTGTACAACAAATGTAGTTAAAGCATTTAAATTCTGGGAACAAAACCTGCTAATTGTTGCTTGTAGGTTAATTGAAAATAGATGAAATAATTATAGAGTTTGTAATTTACATCATAACCGTAATCGATTTGAGGTTGGTAGTCGATTTGCATTTCGTATAAATTGGGATTATAGCGTTGAGGTTGTATGACTCTGCTATTCCATTCGGTAACGTAAATACGATTTCTGTTTTCTAAATATTCTTGAGAATAGAAGCCTTCCGGTTTTGCTCTGCTGGCTAACCAGAAATTAAAACCTGGTTCAATTATGATAATTTCATATTCTAAATCGTCATTGGCTATGGTAACGGTATCGCTGAGTTTCGTCGCATCCAATTGTTCATTGGTATTTGCAGTCGCAGCAGGTTTTGAAGTATTACATCCAATAATGAATCCAAAAGTAAGCAGTATGTATACTAGTATTCTCATAAGATGTTAATTGTTACCGTTTGTGTAATAGTCTGAATTCTTTCATTAAAATTACAAAAACTGAAAATTTAAATAGCTATAGTTTCAGGTTTTAACAAAATAAAAAATGCCAGAATATTTTATCTGGCATTTTTTATTTTCAATGAGAAATGGCTATTTATTATTTTCCGAAAAGCCCGCCAAGCATGCCGCCAAGACCACCTTTCTTTTTGTCACCACCTAAAATCATACCAGCAACATCGTCAATCACACTTCCGTCACCATCGGCATCTAAAATAGTCGTTAGAAAACTTTGCTCACTTTCAGCAGAATTTCCTCCAATTAATCCGCCTAATAGGCTGTCTAAACCACTTGAATTATTAACGTTTTGTTTTTTCGCTTGATTACCCAACATGCCCATTAAAATAGGAGCAGCTACTTTTAATATTTGTGCAACCGAACTTGCATCAATTCCGGCTTTAGCACCTAATGCATTTTCCACAGTTTGTTGCTTGTTGCCTAACACGTGGCTTAAAATTTTTCCTCCATCCTGAATGATATTGTCGTCTACGCCACCTTTAAACAAATCGCCCAGATTATCTAAAATACTACCGTCGTGTTTTCCACTGTTTAAAGCACCTAATAAACCTTCTGCACCTTGTGGAGTAGAAGCATTACGTTTCATAGCTTGCATTAAAACCGGTAGAGCCATAGTTAAAACGTCTTGTGTTTTACTTTCTGACTGATTGGTTTGGTTTGAGACACCGTTAATAATCGTTTTACCTATATCGCTGTTTAGTAAGTCTAAAATACCTGACATGTTTTTAATTTTAATATTAATAGTTATTTGGTTTTTGAAGGTACAAAAAAAAGTCCCATACATATGTATAGGACTCAGATATAACCTAAAGGTCACATTAAATTTTAACCAAGAATACTGATGATTTGCTCAGCTAACTCAGTTCCAATTCTATCTTGCGCTTCGCTAGTCGCTGCACCTGTATGAGGAGTTAACGATAAAGAAGCATTCATTAATAACTGAATTTCCGGAGTTGGTTCTTTTTCAAAAACGTCTAAAGCAGCACCAGCAACTTTACCAGATTCTATAGCGTTTACTAAAGCAATTTCATCAACCACACCACCACGAGCAGCATTAGCAATAAATACACCATCTTTCATTAATTCGAATTCTGGAGCACCAATAACGTATTCTTTTTGAGAAGGTACGTGTAAAGTAATGAAATCGGCTTGTTTTAAAACGTCTTCCTTAGAAATTGTATTGATTTCGAAGTTTACTTTTTGTCCGTCGAAAAACTCTAATTCTAAGTTCGCTTTTTCCAGGAACGGATCGAAAGCGATTACTTTCATTCCAGCTCCTAAAGCTACTTTTGCAGTTGCCTGACCAATACGACCGAAACCTAAAACACCTAATGTTTTACCTTTTAACTCAACACCTTTACCATAGGCTTTTTTTAGCGCTTTAAACTTAGTGTCTCCTTCAAGAGGCATTTCTCTGTTAGAGTTGTGTAAGAAACGTGCTAAACCATAGAAATGTGCAAATACTAATTCTGCTACAGAGTGAGATGAAGACGCAGGTGTATTGATTACAGAAATACCTTTTCCTTTAGCGTATTCTACATCAATATTATCCATACCAACACCGCCACGACCAATAATTTTAATACTTGGACAAGCATCAATAAGGTCTTTACGTACTGTTGTAGCACTACGTACTAATAAAACACTAATTTCTTTTTCGTTAATATAGTTTATTAACTGTTCTTGAGCTACGGTAGTAGTAATTACTTCAAAACCTCCTTTTTCAAGAGCTTCAATACCACTGTTTGAAATACCGTCGTTTGCTAATACTTTCATTTTATTTATTTTTTGTTTCCTTACAATCGGAAACCTTAATTGTTCGGTTTATTAATTGTTAGTCGGTGTTTATTTAAAACTTAAGCTTTGTTTTCTAATTCACTCATTACTTCAACAAGAGCCTGAACACTCTCGATAGGTAAAGCGTTGTACATAGAAGCTCTGTAACCTCCAACACTACGGTGACCATTAACGCCGCTAATACCAGCTTCTTTAAGCATAGCATCGAAAGTTTCTTTTAAATCTTCGTTTACCAGGTTAAAAGTAGCGTTCATAGGCGAACGATCTTCTACAGCAGCGAAACCTTTAAATAAAGGATTAAGATCTATTTCAGAATACATTAATGTAGCTTTCTTCTCGTTAGCTTCTTCAATAGCAGCAATACCACCTTCATTTTTAAGCCACTCTAAAGTTAACATAGATGTATAAACGGCAAAAACAGGAGGGGTGTTAAGCATACTATCAGCTCCAATGTGTTTTTGATAATCTAAAATAGCTGGAATATTACGAGATACTTTTCCTAAAAGATCTTCTTTAACAACGACTAAAGTTGTTCCTGCAGGCCCCATATTTTTTTGAGCTCCGGCATAGATTAAATCGAATTGAGTAAAGTCTAATACACGAGAGAAAATATCACTACTCATATCGCATACTAAAGGCACATTTGTAGTAGGGAACGATTTAATTTGTGTACCAAAAATGGTATTGTTAGACGTTAAGTGTAAATAATCTAAATCTGAAGGAACGTTGTATCCTTTTGGAATATAGTTAAAGTTAGCATCTTTAGAAGATACAACTTCGATAATGTCACCAATTTTTTGAGCTTCTTTAATAGCCTTTTCACTCCAAGCACCAGTATTTACATAACCCGCTTTTTTCTCTAAAAGATTCATTGCAGTCATTAAAAACTGTAAACTTGCACCACCTTGTAAAAATAGTACTTGATACCCTTTACCTTCTAAGCCTAATAATTCTAAAACTAAGGCTCTTGAGTGTTCCATAATGTCAATAAAAGCTTTACTTCTATGAGACATTTCAATTAAAGATAAACCTTCGTTATTATAATCAATTACGGCTTTGGCAGCCTTTTGCAACACTTCTTGTGGTAAAATGCTTGGTCCAGCACTAAAATTATGTTTTTTCATTTCTGTTGTAGAGTTGTTGATTTTAAGGATACAAAGTTGCTAATTAATTGATGATTTACTACTGAAAATTCAATAATTTTTTCATTAAATTGATAATAAAAATTCAACAGAATCGACACTATCCGCATAATCCCAAAGTTCCGGTTTTTGAGTCGCTCCAAAAGCAATTTCGTTTTCACTGAATCCTTTAGCAACAATACATTGAATTTGCTTTTCGTCGGCTTCTAATTTTTCCTTCAATTGTTCCAGACTCTCGTAATATTCATAAAAGACCGTAGCAATTGGCGAAGCATAACTTTGGTCTTCTTTAATCATTAAAAAACCATTTTCAAGCATATCAAACTCACTCATCAAATACACGGCTTTATTATAGTCATAATTATTAGCGTATTTTGCCTTTTCTATAATGGGATGCCAGTTGTACATGGCATTAAAAAAGGCATCAAAATCATAACCTTTTGGGATGAATAGTTTTGATACATTTCTGCAGCCTAATCCATAATATCTAAAAATGTCTTCACTTAAGCTCTTAAGTTCCTCCTCAGTTTCATTTCCAGTTAGTACGGCAACAGAATTACGATTGTTGCGAATAATAGACGGTTTGTCTTTAAAATAGTATTCAAAGTATCGCGCTGTATTATTGCTTCCGGTAGCAATAACCGCATCGAAATTTTCAACCTTTTCTTCTGTGAAAGAGATTAAACCTTTGAAATCAGGTTCAACGAATTCTAAATATTTTGACAAATAAGGAAGCAGGTGTTTGTCGTTGCTGGATTGCTTTACTAATACTTTATGACCAGTAATTAAAACCGAAATAAAGTCGTGAAATCCTACTAACGGAATATTTCCCGCCATAATAATGGCTACTTGCTTTTGAGAACCATCTTCTATTTTATAAGGTTTAAGCCAGGTATTTAGTTTTTCAGGAGTTAGTGAATCGCTCCAGCCTTTTAAGGAAAACCTGATGTTTTCAGGCGTAAACCAACCATTGTGTTCTTCGGCTAATTTTAATTGATGTTTAAATCCGTCGAAAAACATGTCGTTCAATTCAACAGTATCTTGTTTTTCGATTGTATCGTTAGAAAATTGACGTATAAAATCTCCTAATTTTACAAAAGCATTAATTCTTTGCTGTAAATTCATTCTGAATTTGGTTATGAATAGTTTTGGCGTTATTTTTGCTTTGCAAAGTTAGAAAAATGTAATGAATCAGGTTTTTTAATCACCAATTATTTGAGGATTAAAAACTGATGTTTAAAAGTTTATTGAGCAAGTTTTTTTACATTTTGAAACATTAAAATTTAATTGAACTAGAGAAAGTTATGGCTATTATAATAACTGATGAATGTATTAACTGTGGAGCTTGTGAGCCGGAATGTCCAAATACTGCAATTTATGAAGGTGCAGACGATTGGCGTTACAAAGACGGAACAAGTTTAACAGGAACAGTAGTATTAACTAACGGTACAGAGGTTGATGCGGATGACGCACAAGAACCAATAAGTGATGAAATTTACTATATTGTACCAGATAAATGTACAGAGTGTAAAGGGTTTCATGATGAGCCACAATGTGCTGCCGTATGCCCGGTAGATTGTTGTGTGCCTGATGATGATCATGTTGAAACTGAAGAGGAGCTTTTAGCTAAGCAACGCTTTATGCACCCGGAAGATTAATCGAAAGAGATTTTTATAAATAGAAAACCCAAGCTTTAAAGCTTGGGTTTTTTTATGTTGTATGGTTGTGTTTACAATTTAAAGCTCAATCTTCCAAAAAGATAAGTTCCGTCTGAACCCATTTGAACAGAATCGGCTAAACCACCCTGATCTGTCCAGCCATCAAATTGAGGTGTTGGATATTTGTTTAATAAATTGTTGGCTCCAATACTTATTTTAAGCTTTTCAGAAAGATCGTAACCAACACTTAAATCTAAGACTATGGAAGCTTTGTAAATATCGGTAGCAACTTCATATAAAGCATCGGCTTCTGCCTGAGTTGTTGCAGGAGAGTCTACCCATTGAAAGTCTTGTAATTCAACTTTACTAAATTGAGTAAGGGTAAGGTTCGCATTAAATTTAGAAGTTGCATAGCCTAAATTCAACCCAAATTTATAATCAGGTGCAGCGGCTTTCAAATAGGCTTGAGAGAATGGTCCGAAGAATGTAAACTCATTTAAATCACCATTATGGATGTCTTTAATTTTTAAGTCATTTATATTACCAATAAGTCCCACTTTAATATTACCATCACTACCAATTGGAGTATCGTAACTTAGTACAATATCAACTCCACTGGTTCTGGTATCAACACCGTTGGCGAAAAACTGCGCAGCATCTACCTTTAATGGCCCTAAAATGGTTTGGTCAGTAAAGTTGTCTGTTAAGATAATACGATCATCAACGGTAATGGAATAAGCATCAACTGTAGCAGTGAAATTACCTGCTTTAAAGGTGAATCCTAAGCTGGCATTAAATGCTTTTTCTTCGTTTAGCTGACCAATACCAAAGGCTTTGGTAACGGTACTGTTGTTTGCTGATAGAAGGGAAGGTACAGATTCTCCGGCTACAATATTGGTGAAAATAAGGTTGTAATATAATTGTGCTAGCGAAGGCGCTCTGAATCCTGTAGATATGGATCCACGAAGCGAAAAATCTTCACTTATTTTAAATCGGGTAGCTAATTTACCATTAAAAGTATTTCCAAAATCGCTATAAGTTTCGAATCTAACTGCCCCAGCCAGCATAAAGGCTTCACTGATGTTGACTTCGGAATCTAAATAAATCCCATAATTGGTTCTGCTGCGATCTACTTCGTTAGCTGGGCTGTAACCCGGAAAACCCTGAGATCCGCCAGGTAAATCGTCTCCATTGGCATCTGTTGCTACCGTTTGAAGTGCTGGATTTGTTATGACTACACCATTTTCATCATATAAGCCATATGAAGGAATTTCTCCTGAAAATATACCGAAGTTTTCGGTTCGGTATTCAAAACCAAAAGCCAAACTCACACCAGAAAAGATATCGTCATAATAATTACTAAAGTCAAGTCCTGTTGTGTTTTGTGATAAGTAATGGCCACCCGCATCAAAATCGACAGGAGAGGCATTTTTCATCGAGGCGTTATTACTGTTTTTTATGAAATAATGAAAGTTGTTTTTTCCGTAGGTGTTATTAAAATCAACATTCCAACCATTTTGCATTTCATGTCTTACACCAACGGATACTGAGGCATCGGTAATATTAGACGTAATTCTTGGAGTGAATCCATCGGGGTACAAACTGGGAACAGAACGGTTATCGCCATCGTCAAAAGAATCTCTTGAAAACGCATTGGCGTTGGTGTCTCTAAAATTTCGACCACCAAAGGCATAGATTTCGGTGTTATCATTCACTGGAATTGATGAATTAATCATAAAATTGAAGCCATCAACACCCGCACTACCGTAGCCTTTTCGCCAAGAAAATCCTGGTCTTAAGGTGTTTTCTTTTGAAAGAAATTCGGTTGTAATGTTAATATATCCGCCATCATCAGTTAAGGCTAAGCCGTAATTGGCGTCAATTTTTACAGTTTCACCATCCCAGTTTTTATCTTTTCCGTCTAAGCGATTTTTGCCTTCTACATTATATAGGGTTTCACCTGTGGCTTCTTCCCAGCCATCGCCTATAGCTGTACTGTAAGCGCCATAGGTAATTCCGCCAGAGAATCCATCGGTATTATCTCTTAGAACAATATTAATTACACCGGCAATAGCATCAGATCCGTACTGGGCTGAAGCACCATCTCTTAAAACTTCAATTCTTTTAATGGCATTGGCAGGAATGGCATTTAAATCGGTTCCTGAATTACCGCGTCCCCGAGTTCCGAAGATGTTTACCAAAGAAGATTGGTGTCTGCGTTTACCGTTAATAAGTACTAGCGTTTGGTCGGGACCTAAACCGCGTAAGGATGCCGGAACGATATGATCGGCACCATCGGATCCTGATTGCTTGCTGGCGTTAAAAGAAGGGGCGGCGTATTGTAAAATATCATTGACTTCCACCTTTCCTGTAGTTGAGGCTATTCCGGAAACATCTAAAACATCTACAGGAACTGGTGTGTCGGTAGCTGTCCGTTTAGGGCTTCGAGAGCCCACCAGAAGAACTTCGTCAAGACTAACGCCTTCCTCTAAAATGACATTTATTTTTGTTTGATTGTTAACAGGGACTTCTTTTGAGTCAAAACCTACGGAGCTGAAAACTAAAATGGCATTACCATCGACATCAATAATAAATTCGCCATTAAAATCGGAAGTAGTCCCGCTACTGGTACCTTTCACGACAATATTAACCCCCATAAGAGGTTCTCCTGAATTGTCTGTTACCGTACCTGAAACGCTGAGCTGAGCAAAAGAAAATGTTAAGCAACATAGGCTTAACAGCAGTGTAAAAATACTTTTCATATAAAACAATGGATTGGTTAGTAATATAAAGATAATCAAAAAGTTAATAGAATTGTGTGCTCTTGAAATTCCTTGTAAAAGGAGGTTTTTTAGATTTATTTAACATAATCAGAATTTAAACCATATTGTTTTTAAGATGTCTTAGGGCTTAAAAACAAACCGATGACTAACAAATACATGCGAATTATACATCGCTATTTAGGATTCTTTTTAATAGGAATCATGACCGTTTACGCCTTAAGTGGTGTGGTGTTAATTTTTAGAGATTCAGATTTTTTAAAGATTGAATCTGAAGTTGAAAAACAACTACAGCCTAATTTACCAACTAATCAACTAGGGCGGGAATTAAAAATCAGGGATTTTAAAGTAGCCAAAGAGGAAGGCGATGTTTTGTTCTTTAATAATGGGGAATATAACAAAGCAACAGGAGAGGCTAAATTCATTCAAAAAGAACTTCCATTAGTTTTAAATAAAATGACTAAGCTTCATAAGGCGAAGTCGAAAGATCCATTGTTTTATTTGAATATTTTCTTCGGGGTATCGTTGTTATTCTTCGCAATATCATCATTTTGGATGTTTATGCCTAAAACACATATTTTTAGAAAAGGTATGTATTTTACCGTTTTTGGAATGGTGTTAACTTTTATCTTGTTATTCCTTTAGTTTTAATTTTGTAGATATTGCGTCGATATTCTTAAAATAATTGAAGAATTAACTACATTTGCACTCGCAAAAACGAAGACCTAAGTCTTAATATTTTATCTAATATTTAAATACATGAAAGCAGGTATTGTAGGATTACCAAACGTAGGGAAATCAACTTTATTCAATTGTTTGTCTAATGCAAAAGCACAAAGTGCGAACTTCCCGTTCTGTACTATCGAGCCTAATATTGGGGTGGTAAACGTACCAGATCCACGTTTGGAAAAATTAGAATCTTTAGTTAAGCCAGAGCGTGTATTACCTGCAACTGTAGAAATTGTAGATATTGCAGGATTAGTAAAAGGAGCAAGTAAAGGTGAAGGTTTAGGAAATCAATTCCTTGCGAACATTAGAGAAACAGATGCTATTTTACATGTGTTACGTTGTTTTGATAACGAGAATATCGTTCACGTTGATGGTAATGTAAACCCTATTCGCGATAAAGAAACTATCGATATGGAGTTACAGTTGAAAGACCTTGAGACTGTTGATAAGAAATTAGATAAAGTGAAGCGTGCTGCTAAAACTGGTAATAAGGAAGCTCAAAAAGAAGAGGCGGTTTTATTACAAATTAAAGCTGCTTTAGAAGCTGGAACTTCAGTAAGAGCTTTAGAATTTAGCGAAGATGATTACGAAGATTTCGTTAAACCAGCGCAGTTTATTACAGAAAAACCGGTAATGTACGTTTGTAATGTAGATGAAGGTTCTGCGGTTTCAGGAAATGAATACGTTGAAAAGGTTCGTGAAGCGGTAAAAGATGAAAAAGCTGAAGTTTTAGTGCTTGCCGTTGGAACAGAAGCAGACATTAATGAACTGGAGGATTACGAAGAGCGTCAGATGTTCTTAGCTGATATCGGGTTAGAAGAACCAGGGTCTTCAAAGCTAATTCGTGCGGCTTATAAATTATTAAATCAGCAAACGTATTTTACGGCAGGTGTAAAGGAAGTGCGTGCATGGACCGTAAATATTGGGGCTACAGCACCTCAGGCAGCTGGAGTAATCCACTCAGATTTTGAAAAAGGTTTTATTAGAGCTGAGGTAATTGGTTATGATGATTATGTAACTTACGGTAGCGAAAGTAAAATTAAGGAAGCTGGAAAAATGCGTGTTGAAGGAAAGAATTACATTGTTAAAGATGGTGATGTAATGCACTTCTTATTCAACGTTTAATAGAAAAATATTAAATCATATATTATAAAATCCTGTATTGGTCTTCAATACAGGATTTTTTTATTTAAAAAGAATAAGGATCTAAATTTTATTGAAACGACGATTCATTAAATGTTTTCCATCCATATAAATTTCCATAACATACCTTCCTTCTTCTAAATGGCTAACGTCTAAATCTGTTTTGGAATCTTTTGTATTGTCAAAATCATGTTCTTCTATAAAAACGCCATCTTTGGTTAATCGCACTTTTAGTTTACATGCTTTATTGGCTGTTGTGAAAATACTCAAACTATCTTTTGTCATACGTGGATAGATGGTTACAGAATATTTTAGTGTGTTTAAATCTGTTTTGGCAGATTTGCTAACTCTGAAGGTGTAGTTCTGCTCGTAGCCAAAATCGTTTTCAAAAGCATGTAATATATTGTGATTTATATCCTTTAGTTGAAGTCTTCCAAAGCCAGCTTTTCTATTATACCAGAACTCTAAACCGTCACCAACCGTATCGGTTAGTTTTAATCTGTATTTGCCTTCAGCTAAATTTAAAGTATCGTAATACTGCGTTGCAGGTTCAAGATTATTAGGTGCTTTTTCAAAAACAATAGTATTGTTTTCGTTTACAATAGTAAGGTGGTTTTCTCCTGGATTGTTATTGGTTAAAAAGTCTACAACTAGATTGGTAGGCAGGGTTGGGATGTCATCAAATTCTGAAGTTAATGTGTTGTCTCCAGTCCATTCATCTTTTTTGCCGTTTGGATTTGTTAGTGTAACAGTAAAATGATTAAGACCTGATTTGTATTCGATATGATTAGGAATCGTTATCACTGTAGATTTGTAAAAAGGAAGATGGCCAACCCAGTCGGAGCTTTTTTCTTCAAAACCTTCCGTTTTATAAGAGATTGTAACCGATGTTAAAGGTGCTTTTCCTAAGTTTCTGATTTTAATTTTGGGTTGAAAACCTTTCGGATTTTCTCTATTGAAAGCTTCATCGCTGTTTGGTGCTATGATGTCTTCAATTTCAACATCGTTAGTATGATTTGGTGTTTTGTATTGAAAGAAATACGAGGTGATTTGTTCTTTGGGCTGGTTGATATTATTAGCTGAAAAAGGCATCATATTTAAGTCTAACACATGACTGCTTTTAGTTAAAGGCATATCTATAATATCAGGAAGTTGTAAATCGCCCGGACACCAGTCGGCGCGGTCGTAAATCCATGTGCCGCCTTGCGGGTATAACGGATTGTCGCTACATTCTTTCCATAAATCGCGCTTGTCAATTGTTTTGTTATCAAAAGTTAATTCGCGCCATCGGCTGCAAAATTCACTGCAACCACTCGGGCGATCCATGCCGTGTCCTGTATGCTGAATTCTGAAACGTCCAAAATCGGCATCATTTTGTTTTTTAATAGTTATCGGTTTTAAGCTATTTTCAATATCATTTTCTGGGTTGCCGTATTCAAAATTACCTTGCCACATCTCTTTAACGGAAACAAAATCGGCAACTGCCGGACCAAAATCTATTTTAAAGCCAATGGTTAAATCCCAGCCAGTTTCAGGCGATTCGTATCCAGAATGGACATAAGCCACCTGAATACTATCGCGTAAAAAGGGAGCAAAGTCGGTAACGTCGGTTTTCCAGGTATAGTTCCAGCCTTCGTTAAAACTGCTTCCGTAAGGGGTAAGCATACGTCCGATTTCAAATTCACGCTCGTTATTGTTTTCATCTTTACAGATAATTTTCACCCGATCCATATAATCCCAATGCGCTATTTTCATGTGCTCTGGGTAAGCCAGTGTTAGATACATGGTCACTTTCCTAATGGCTTCAGATTTTGATGGAAATGAGGCCCATTCGGTAAATGTATTAACACCTTCTTTGGGATTGGTGATTATTGCAGTTTTGTTGTGTGCAATAACATGAATGCTTTCCTTTTTCGGTGTTTTGTTACACGCTATAAACAGAAATAAAAAGCCTAGTATGGAGTATTTCATGAGGTAAAAGGATTTTTGACGTTATTCTAAAATCAATTTAAATTCTTCATTTAGCTTTTCGTCTGTTTTTATGGAGAAGCTTTGTTTAATATTGTTCTTAATATTGCTTACCACAATTTTATAGTCTGTGTCTTTTTTTAGTTTAATTTTTAAGAATTTATTCATGTCGTCGGTTGGACGAGGCGAGTAGCCAAAATCAATAATTTTATCATCTAAGTAAACATCAACTCTGCAATCTAAACGAGAGTCGCTTTGTGAAGTATTCTCATTTTTAAAAACAACAAAATTTGCTATAAGTTCATCGTCTGCAAGTTTTGAATTCTCTATAGATTCTTTGTAAAGATCAATATAACGTTGGGTAACATTTACGCCATGTATATAAGGCTTTTCGTTGTTTTCGTCAGCTTTTCTTTTCCATTCTTTTAAACTTTTCAAGGTTTTAGGGTTTAAAAGGGTTGTGTCTAAAGTTTTCAATAGGAATTTTGCAGCTCTGCCTGCGTAATAATATTGCCCTGTGGGTTTGTAGGATACCGCGTAAATCCAGTGTAGTGGGTTGTTGGGGTCTGCTTTACCGGCATCCGCTAAAAACCAGGATTTGTTTAAATCGTCAGGGTAGTATTCTATAAATTTCCATTCGTTATCAATCCAGACTTCACACCAGGTGTGGTTGCCTTTCATGTTGGTCCACATGGCTGTTCCTGCTAATCGGGAAGGAATACCAACGGAACGAAAAGCATCTGTTAATATTATAGATAATCCAGTACAAGTGGCCATATTTTCAGACATGGCTTCTTTTGGACTGGAATCAACAATCGATCGTTTTATGTTGTATTCAACATTAACCTCTTTATTAATAGGTTTGGCAATGGCGAAAATAGCATCCTTTAAATTGGTTTCGTATTCCACATATTTTGAAAAACGTTCGTAAAAGTCTTTTCGCCAAGGGTCACGGGTTTCGGCAACATTGGTATATGGTAAAACATCATTGAAAAAGATAGAATCGGGCAGCGTTTTGCACCAAGGAAAACGCTGTCGAGCTTTATAGGCGTATGCGGCATTTTCTAAAAGGAAGTCAGCTTTTAAAGTAGTTAAATCGCGCTCGGGCATATAACTTATTAAAAACGCCATACCTTCTTTTTGGTTTTTTGGAGCATCAGTTAATGCCTTTAAAATTTCGGGTGCGTTGTTATTTGCTTTAACTAAGGCGCTATCTAATAATGGATAATAGCTTTCGGGAATATCTTGGTATTTAGATTGGCAGCTTATTAAAACAGTTGCTGTAATAATTGATAAAACTAATTTTCTCATGTTTTGGGTTAATATGTGTGAATGTGTCAAATTATGAAAAAGGTAAAACTTAGGCTTTCAATTTTCGACTAACAACAGGTTTGCTTGTCTGAACATCGTAATATTTTGTTATATCTAAGAGTTGTTTTAAAATAGCGTTATACCTTCGCGCTGTGAAATGAGCTTTGCAATACATTTGAAGTTAGTAAAAATGTTACAGGCTAATTCCATCTGACAATAATATCAAATAGAAATCAACAGATGAAATCAAGACAATCTTTTATCTACGGTGTTTTAATAGGGATACTGGCGGTGATATTATTTTCTTCAAAGGCAGTAATGGTAAAATTGGCTTATCAATACAACGTTGATGCTATAAGTGTGCTATTGTTACGCATGTTGTTTTCATTCCCTTTTTACATTATTATAATTTATATCTACAGGAATGAAAAAACGTCTTTAGAAGTGACCCGAAAAGATTACGGTTGGGTAGTGTTTTTTGGTTTTGTGGGGTATTATTTAGCGAGTTATTTTGATTTTGTTGGACTGACTTATATTAAGGCAAGTTTAGAGCGTATTATTCTGTTTATCTATCCAACTATTGTATTGTTTTTTAATAAGTTTTTTTTGAAGAAACCTATAACCAAAGTGCAGACAGGAGCGATACTGTTAACATATATAGGGGTAGTTATTGCTTTTTGGGATGAGGTTGCCATTTCGGGAAACGACACCTATTTAGGAGGTTTTTTAATTTTTTTAAGCGCCGTGACCTATGCATCGTATTTGGTTGGAACCGGATGGCTAATTCCTAAATTTGGAGTGGTAAAGTTTACATCATATGCCATGTTGGTGTCATGTATATGTGTGTTTATTCACTATGGATTTATAAATGAAATTGATTTATTAAGTTTTCCTTGGCAGGTTTACGGTTACGGATTTTTAATTGCGGTTTTTGCAACGGTTATTCCGTCGTTTTTAGTGTCAATGTCCATTAAGTTAATCAGTTCGTCAAACTTTGCGATTGTTGCAGGTATTGGGCCAATATCAACAATCATTCTGGCATCCATCTTCTTAAATGAAAAATTAACATTGTTGCAATTTTTTGGAGCATTAATAGTTATCATTGGGATATTATTTGTCAGCCTAAAAAAAGAATCAAAAAATTAATTTCGAGGTTCTTAACAAAATACACCCTTAATATTGTTAATTATTTTGTCGAAATGAGGTTTCATTTTTTCGCGGAGTGTATTATATTAGCATCAAATCTCACTTAACTTACTGGAAATTTTATGGCAGAAGAAACCAATTACACCGAAGATAATATACGTTCGTTAGACTGGAAAGAGCACATTCGTATGCGTCCAGGGATGTATATCGGAAAACTTGGTGACGGATCTTCTCCTGACGACGGTATCTACATTTTACTTAAGGAAGTTCTAGATAACTCGATTGATGAGTTTGTAATGGGGGCTGGAAAGAATATTGAAATTTCTATTCAAGGCAATAAAGTTATTGTTAGAGATTTTGGTCGAGGTATTCCGTTGGGTAAAGTTGTAGATGTAGTTTCTAAAATGAATACCGGAGGTAAGTACGATTCCAAAGCCTTTAAAAAATCGGTAGGATTAAATGGGGTAGGTACCAAAGCGGTAAATGCCTTGTCATCTTATTTCAGAGTAGAATCGACACGAGATAATAAATCAGCTTCAGCGGAATTTGAAAAAGGCGAGTTAACCAATCAGGAGTTTTTAGATGAAACCTCACGTCGCAAAGGAACCAAAGTATCCTTTGTACCTGATGAAACTATTTTTAAAAACTATAAGTTTAGAAACGAGTACATCGTTAAAATGCTTAAAAACTATGTATATCTGAATCCGGGTTTAACCATAGTTTTTAACGGAGAAAAGTATTTTAGTGAGCATGGTCTTAAAGATTTATTATCTGAAAATATAAATCAGGATGATAGATTGTATCCTATCATCCACTTACGAGGCGATGACATTGAAATTGCTTTAACGCACAGCAAAACACAGTATAGCGAAGAGTATCATTCGTTTGTTAACGGACAAAATACAACACAGGGAGGGACACACTTAAATGCTTTTAGAGAGGCTTTGGTGAAAACCGTGCGTGAGTATTACGGTAAAAACTACGACGCATCCGATATTAGAAAATCGGTAGTAAGTGCCATTGCTATTAAGGTGATGGAGCCTGTATTCGAGAGTCAGACAAAAACGAAATTAGGATCGACCGATATGGGAGGAGATTTGCCAACGGTAAGAACCTATGTTAACGACTTCGTAAAAACTTATTTAGATAACTATCTACATAAAAATCCAGAGGCAGCCGATAAGCTTCAGCGTAAAATATTGCAGGCTGAACGTGAGCGTAAGGAGTTGTCTGGTATTAGAAAATTAGCGAAAGACCGTGCGAAAAAGGCTAGTCTTCATAATAAAAAATTGCGTGATTGTCGTGTGCATTTTGGAGATACCAAAAACGAACGCAATCTTGAAACCACGCTTTTTATTACCGAGGGAGATTCGGCATCTGGAAGTATTACTAAATCTCGAGATGTCAATACACAGGCGGTATTCAGTTTAAAAGGTAAACCGCTTAACTGTTATGGTTTAAGTAAAAAGATTGTATACGAAAACGAGGAGTTCAACCTGTTACAGGCCGCTTTAAATATAGAAGAGTCTTTAGAAGATTTACGTTATAATAACGTGGTAATTGCAACCGATGCCGATGTCGATGGGATGCACATCCGTTTGTTATTAATTACCTTCTTCCTTCAGTTTTTCCCTGAGGTTATTAAAGAAGGACATCTATATATATTACAAACCCCATTATTCAGGGTAAGAAATAAAAAAGAAACCATTTATTGCTATACAGACGAGGAGCGTGTTAATGCGATTGAAAAATTAAAGCCAAAACCTGAAATTACACGATTTAAAGGTTTGGGAGAGATATCTCCGGATGAGTTTAAACACTTTATTGGTGAAGACATCCGATTAGATCCTGTTATGCTGGATAGCCATATGTCTATTGAAGAATTATTATCCTTTTACATGGGTAAAAACACGCCTTCAAGACAAGAGTTTATAATTGATAATTTAAAGGTTGAATTAGATATTGTTGAATAAACAGGCTTTTAAATTATTGATAAATCATTATTTCAAGGTTAAATTAAGAATTTGATGATAAAGTTTCGTTAAAGTAGATACAGACATTATAGGTTTAGAGTTAATTTTGTAGTATAAAAATTAATAATTCCCTGTGTTGAGCAGGCTAAAAACAAAATATAATGTTATACACTTTAGAAAAATCAAGCGAGACAAAAAGAGATTATTCTTATTTACACATTGAAGAACCAAATACAGTAAATAGAAAACGAACCATTAAAATTAAAGGGCGAGTAACGATTAGTGGCAAGCCTAAAGAAAACTAACACATTTAAATGATTGAAGAAGGCGACGATTTAATTAACGAACAAGACGAACCGCAAGAAACAATTACCCGTGTAACGGGTATGTACAAGGACTGGTTTTTAGATTATGCCTCGTACGTTATATTAGAACGTGCCGTGCCTGCAATAGAAGACGGATTTAAACCCGTACAACGTCGTATCATGCATTCCATGAAGGATCTGGATGATGGGCGTTATAATAAAGTAGCCAATATTGTAGGACACACCATGCAGTACCATCCTCACGGAGATGCAAGTATCGCCGATGCCATGGTGCAAATAGGTCAAAAAGATTTGTTAATCGATACCCAAGGAAACTGGGGTAATATCTTAACAGGTGATGGTGCTGCTGCTTCTCGTTATATTGAAGCGCGTTTGTCTAAATTTGCGCTCGATGTTGTTTACAATCCAAAAATTACTGAATGGCAGGCCTCTTACGATGGTCGCCGTAAAGAACCTATAAATTTACCGGTTATGTTCCCGCTATTATTGGCGCAGGGAGCAGAAGGTATTGCCGTAGGACTTTCTACAAAAATATTACCTCATAACTTCATTGAACTTATTGAGGCTTCTATAAAGCATTTACAAGGCAAGCGTTTTACAATAGTTCCAGATTTCCCAACTGCAGGAATTGCAGATGTTTCGGGGTATAATGATGGTATGCGAGGTGGTAAAGTTCGTGTTCGAGCTAAAATTTCGCAGTTAGATAAAAATACATTGGTTATCACCGAATTGCCTTTTGGGACCAATACATCATCCTTAATTGATTCCATTCTTAAAGCGAACGAAAAAGGAAAAATTAAGATCAAGAAAATTGAAGATAATACCGCAGCACAGGTAGAGATTTTAATCCACCTGCCACCAGGTTTATCTCCAGATAAAACTATTGATGCCTTATATGCGTTTACTAGTTGCGAGAGTTCCATTTCACCATTAGGTTGTGTTATCGAAGATAATAAACCGTTGTTTATTGGTGTTAGTGAAATGCTTCGTCGTAGCACCGATAATACGGTGCAACTTTTAAAGCAGGATTTAGAAATAAAACTTGGCGAGTTTGAAGAACAATGGCATTTTGCATCATTAGAACGTATATTTATTGAAAACAGGGTATATCGTGATATCGAGGAAGAAGAAACCTGGGAAGGTGTTATTCAGGCTATCGATAAAGGGCTTCAACCACACATCAAGCATTTAAAACGTGCAGTAACCGAAGAAGATATTGTGCGTTTAACAGAAATTCGAATCAAACGTATTTCGAAATTCGATATTGATAAAGCGCAACAAAAAATTGATGCTTTAGAAGAACAAATTGCCCAAATTAAGCATCATTTAGAGCATTTAATAGATTATGCCATTGCTTATTTCACCAGACTCAAAAAGGAATACGGTGAAGGTCGCGAACGTAAAACCGAAATCCGTGCGTTTGATGATGTAGATGCCACGAAAGTGGTTATTCGTAACACCAAGCTTTACGTGAATCGTGAGGAAGGTTTTGTAGGAACATCGTTAAAGCGTGATGAGTATGTATGCGATTGTAGTGATATAGACGATGTGATTGTCTTTACTAAAAACGGTAGTATGATGATCACTAAAGTTGATTCAAAAACCTTTGTTGGTAAAGATATTATTCATGTCGATGTCTTTAAGAAAAGAGATAAACGTACCATTTACAATCTTATTTATCGCGATGGTAAATCAGGACCTTCATATATAAAACGATTTAACGTTACAAGTATTACCAGAGATCGCGAGTACGATTTAACCAACGGTAATAAAGGTTCGGCATTACTATATTTTTCAGCAAATCCGAATGGTGAAGCTGAGGTCGTGACCATTTTATTAAGACAGGCCGGAAGTATCAAGAAATTGAAATGGGATATCGATTTTGCCGATATTTTAATTAAAGGAAGACAGTCTAAAGGAAATTTAGTTACCAAATACGCCATCAAAAAAGTAGAGCTAAAAGAAAAAGGAGTTTCTACATTAAAACCTCGTAAAATATGGTTCGACGATGCTGTACAGCGATTAAATGTTGATGGTCGAGGCGAGCTTTTAGGAGAATTTAGAGGGGAAGATAAACTTCTTATAATTAATCAAAAAGGGATCGTTAAAACCGTTACGCCAGACGTTACGTTACATTTTGATAACGATATGATTGTATTGGAGAAATGGAATCCGAAGAAACCTATTTCGGCTATTTATTACAATGGAGAACGCGAGCTGTATTACGTGAAACGTTTTTTAATTGAAAACGAAGGAAAAGAAGAATCTTTTGTTCCTGAGCATGAAAATTCTCGTCTAGAAATTGTTTCAACCGATTGGTTACCTATGGCTGAAGTCGAGTTTGCTAAAGAACGCGGAAAAGATCGTAAAGATAATTTAGAAATAAATTTAGAAGAGTTTATCTCAATAAAAGGTATTTCGGCAATCGGAAATCAGTTGACAAAAGACAAGGTTAAGCAAATTAACTTGTTGGACCCTTTGCCTTTTGAAGAGCCTGAAGAAGTACATGCAGACGACTTAGAAGTTTTTGATGAAGATATTGTTGAAGGCGAGGAGGGAGACGATTCTCAAACTTCATTATTCTAATCGATTTTTCTTTGTTTTTTCTGAATTCTGAAGTTTATAAATTCAACGAATAATGAAAAGGCAATGGCGAAATACAAATAGCCTTTAGGTATAGCTCCAACCGTATTTCCAAATAATGTGGTGTGCGACAGGTGAGCAGCTTCAGTAATAAGCATAAAACCTATTAGGATTAAAAAGGCTAAGCCTAAAATTTGCATACTGGGATGTACATTGATGAATTTTCTAATCGGGTTTGCAAAGCCAATCATGATAAAAATAGAAATAATCACAGCTATAATCATTAACATCAGATTGTAGTTGTGATTATCATGTAAACCGTTTGTCATTCCAACGGCAGTTAAAATGGAATCAATTGAAAATATAAAATCAATGAGCATAATTTGAACTATTGCCTGCGATAAGCTTTTCAATTTCTTTTTATTTAGTTGGTTTTCATCGTGATGAGGTAATTCTACTTTTTCATGAATTTCAGAAGTACTTTTAAAAATTAAAAAGAGTCCTCCTCCAAATAAAATAATAGCCTGCCAGCTGATGGATATATGTAGCCACGATAATTCTAAAGTATAAAACGGTTCTTTCAAGCCAATTAAGAAGGTTACGAAAAATAACAGGATAATACGCTGTATCATGGCTAACAGTAAGCCGATAGTTGTAGCTTTCGATTGCTGTTTTTCGGGAAGTTTATTGGCGGCTAAAGAAATAAAGACAATATTGTCTATTCCTAAAATAATTTCTAAAAACGTTAAAGTAAGTAGCGCCATAATGGCATCGCTGGTAAAAAGGAAATCGAGCACGGTTTAAAGTATTTGTTTATAAATTTAAACAAAAACTCTTAACGAAATTTTTAGATTTTACCACTATATTAACTATATCTTTGCAACTGCGTTTCAATTTTTAATATAAACTATGTTATTAGACGGTATTTCATTTAAAAACACAGGATATTTTTCGAGTCTTATCTGCGACTACCTGGATGAAAACCCGCAATTGAAACCCTTTTACAATCGTTTTCCAAACCTGGAGAACTTCAAAGAACAGATAGAAGAAAAGGCGTCAAGTTTTAATATAGAGTCCAGAACAGTTTTAGTTAAAGCTTTAAAAGCCCAATATAAAACTGTTGAAACATCAGAATTAACGCTGAGTCATATTGATGCTCTGCAAAACGAAAATACGTTTACTATTACCACAGGACATCAATTAAACCTGTTTACAGGACCTTTGTATTTTCTTTATAAAATAGTCTCGACAATTAATCTTTCCAGAGATTTAAAGGAAGCCCATCCCGATTATAATTTCGTGCCAGTGTACTGGATGGCGACTGAAGATCATGATTTTGAAGAAATAAATTACTTCAATTTTAAAGGAAAAAAGGTGCACTGGAACAGAACAGCATCTGGCGCAGTAGGTGAATTATCAACCGAAGGTTTAGACGACGTTTTTAATTTGTTTGCTTTAGAATTAGGAAATAGTAAAAATGCTGAATATTTAAAGCAACTTTTTAAATCGGCATATTTAGAGCATGATCATTTAGCTGATGCGACAAGATATTTAGCTAACGAATTATTTAAAGACTATGGCTTAGTTATCATTGATGCTAACGATAAAACTTTAAAACAACAATTGGTTCCTTATATAAAAGAGGAGTTGTTTAGCAATACCTCCTTTACAAATGTTTCTGAAACAAACGCTCAATTAAGCACCGTAAATAGTGATTACACGATTCAGGTGAATCCTCGAGAAATTAATGTGTTTTACATTAAAGAAGGATTACGTGAACGTATCGTATTTGAAAACGAAAGTTTTAGTGTTTTAAACACTGAAATTTCATGGACAAAATCTGAAATAGAAAAAGAGCTTCATGAGTTTCCGGAGCGTTTCAGTCCAAATGTTATTACGCGCCCCCTATATCAGGAAGTGATTTTGCCGAACCTGTGCTACATTGGTGGTGGTGGGGAATTGGCATATTGGTTTCAGTTGAAACAATTCTTTAATAAAGTAAATGTACCGTTTCCGGTGTTGTTGCTTCGTAATTCAGTATTAATAGAAACCGAAAGTCAGCATAAAAAACTTCAGAATTTAAATATATCAACGAGCGATATCTTTTTAAAGCAATCGACGTTTATCAATAAAAAAGTACGTGAAATATCGAATATAGATATCGATTTTTCAGAACAAAAAGATACCCTTCAAAAGCAATTTGAAGACTTATATACTTTGGCAGAACAAACCGATAAATCGTTTTTAGGAGCAGTAAAAGCTCAGGAAATAAAACAAATAAAAGGTTTAGAAAGCTTAGAAAAACGTTTGCTTAAAGCACAAAAGAAGGCCTTGGTAGATCAGGTATCACGAATGACCGATTTGCAAAACGAATTATTCCCTAATCAAAGTTTACAGGAGCGTAACACCAATTTCTCTCAGTTTTACTTGGAGTATGGTGCGCAATTAATTCCTGAACTTATTAAACATCTTAATCCTTTAAATAAGGAATTTTCTCTTTTAAAATTATAAATAGTAAGCATGCATAAAATTGACATGGGACTTATTGAAATGACACTGGATGTCATGAAATATGTCATTGGACGAGTATCAGAAGTAGAGCATCCTATCGGGAAGCCTAAAAAGTATGAAGAGTTAAAAGCATTGGTAGGAGAAACCATTACCGAAAAAGGTGTTGGTGGAGAATACGCTTTTAACTTATGGAAAGAGCACTTATCTAAGGCGAATGTGCCGGTAGACCACCCGAGAAATCTGGCGTTTGTACCAGCCTCGCCAACCAGAGCAGCTATTATGTTCGATTTAATTACGGCAGCGTCAAGTATTCATGGTGCTTACTGGATGGAAGGTGCAGGAGGTATTTTCTGTGAAAATGAAGCTATGAAATGGATTGTGTCTTTAACAGGCATGCCGGAAGGCGCTTTTGGCGTATTTACCAGTGGAGGTACTTCGGCTAACCTTTCTGCAATTGTTACAGCACGTGAAAACTGGCGCACAAACGATCCGAGTCATAAAGGTCAAAAAGGATTAATCATCACATCTATCGGGGCGCACTCCTCAGTTAAGGCAATGGCTAAAGTTGCAGATTTAGATGTACACTTGGTGGATACCGAAGATCGTTTAGAGGCTTCAGCATTAAGAGCAACGATTGATGGTTTATCTCCAATTGAGCGTGAGCGTTTATTTGCAGTAGTAGGTACCGGAGGAACAACCAATGCTGGTATTGTGGATGATTTAGATGGTATTGCCGATATCTGTGCTGAAGAAAATTTATGGTTCCACGTAGATGCTGCTTATGGTGGAGGAGCTTTATTAGCCGATTCTGTGAAGCATTTATTTGTTGGAATTAATAAAGCTGATAGTGTCACTATCGATCCGCATAAATGGTTATTCTCTCCTTACGATTGTGGGGCAGTTATTTATAAAGAACCAGAATTAGCAAAACAGGCACACTCTCAACAAGGATCTTATTTAGATATTTTTAAAGATGAAGGTGCTCACGGATTTAATCCAACCGATTATCAAATACAGTTAACCAGACGTGTTAGAGGGTTGCCTTTATGGTTCTCATTGGCTATGCATGGTACCGATAAATATAAAGAAGCAGTAGAGCGTGGTGTTGAACTGGCGCAAATTGCAGGTAAAATGATTGAAGAAAGTCCGTATTTAGAACTGGTAAGAGAGCCAAGTTTATCATGTGTATTATACCGTAGAAAAGGTTGGGCTCCTCAGGATTATACCAACTGGACATACGATAACCACAAAAAAGGATTCGCTTTAGTAACTCCAACCAAATGGAAAAACGGCGATAATTTTGAAACGGTTTCACGTTTTTGTTTCATTAATCCTGATACCACCGAGCGTGATATCGAGATGATTTTAGAAACGATGGCCTAATAATTTTAAAAAAAAGCAGACACCTAATTGTCATTATAAAATCTATTATTATTTTTGCGCATGCAACACGATAAGGTATTAATTTTAGACTTCGGATCGCAATACACACAGCTTATTGCACGTCGAGTAAGAGAACTCAACATCTATTCCGAGATTCATCCATTCAACAAAATTCCAGAAGATTTAGCATCTTACAAATCGGTTATCCTTTCGGGTAGTCCGAATTCAGTAAGAGGAGAAGACGCTTTACACCCAAACTTAGACGGTATTAGAGGTGTGAAACCAATGTTAGCCGTTTGTTATGGAGCCCAGTATTTAGCACATTTTTCAGGTGGTAATGTAGCACCTTCAGACACTAGAGAATATGGTCGTGCTAATTTATCATTTATTAAAACTGATGAAGAATTCTTCGCTGGAATTAATGAAGGAAGTCAGGTTTGGATGAGCCACAGTGATACTATTAAAGAATTACCAACGAATGGTGTTTTAATAGCTAGTACTAAAGATGTTACTAATGCGGCTTACAGAATTGAAGGCGAAACAACGTATGCTATTCAATTCCACCCAGAGGTATATCATTCTACTGATGGTAAGCAATTATTAGAAAACTTTTTAGTGAATATTGCTGGTGTAAATCAGGATTGGACACCAGATTCATTTATTGATGAAACTGTTGAAGCTATTCAAGAGAAAGTTGGAAATGATAAAGTAGTACTTGGTTTATCTGGTGGAGTAGATTCTACTGTAGCTGCGGTACTTTTAAATAAAGCCATAGGCAAAAACTTATACTGTATTTTTGTAAATAACGGTTTATTACGTAAAAACGAGTTTCAAAGCGTTTTAAATCAATATGAAGGTATGGGACTTAATGTAAAAGGAGTAGATGCTTCAGAGCGTTTCCTTGAAGCATTAGCAGGTCTTGAAGATCCTGAGTTAAAACGTAAAGCTATCGGTAAAACATTTATTGAAGTTTTCGATGACGAAGCTCATAAATTAACCGATGTAAAGTGGTTGGCACAAGGAACCATTTATCCAGACGTAATTGAAAGTGTTTCTGCTACAGGAGGACCTTCAGCTACAATTAAAAGTCACCATAACGTAGGTGGTTTACCAGATTTCATGAAACTTAAAATCGTAGAACCTTTACGTGCTATCTTTAAAGATGAAGTAAGACGTGTAGGAGCAACCTTAGGTATCGATCCTGAATTATTAGGTCGTCACCCATTCCCGGGACCAGGTTTGGGAATCCGTATTTTAGGTGATATCACTGCTGAAAAGGTACGTATATTACAAGAAGTTGATGCGATTTTCATCAACGGATTAAAAGAATGGGGGCTTTACGATAAAGTTTGGCAAGCAGGAGCGATGTTATTACCTGTAAACAGTGTAGGTGTTATGGGCGATGAGCGTACTTATGAAAAATGTGTGGCGCTTAGAGCTGTAGAAAGTACAGATGGTATGACTGCCGATTGGGTAAACCTACCATACGAGTTTTTACAAAAAACATCAAACGAGATTATCAATAAAGTTAAAGGTGTTAATAGAGTAGTATACGATATTAGTTCAAAACCGCCTGCAACTATCGAGTGGGAATAATTCTCATTTCGTAAAACTAAATAAAATGGTTTGTATTGGGTTACGTTTGTTAATTCGATACAAACCATTAATTTTTTAAGTAGTTTGTCATTTTTACAAACAATATTTTTAGTTTAGCGGTATCTTATTTGTAAATACTAAACGTATATAATAGGAGTTTTATATAATATTGTTAATCACGGGTTTTCAATTTTGGCATATTATATGTGACTAAAAAGAAAAGAAGTGTATCTAAATAGAGGTATACCTATCCTTAACAAAATAAAAATAGATTAAATGTTTAAACATCTTTCCGTTTTAGGTTTTGCAGTTTTATTTGGTATAAATACGGCAAACGCACAAAATTTTAGTACACACCAGGTTAAAAAGGGAGAAACAGTAGAGGCGCTTGCTAAGCAGTATTATGTAACGCCGTCACAGATTTATGCGCTTAATCCTGATGCTAAAAAGGAATTAAAACCTAATACGATATTAATTATACCAATTTCTAAAGCCAATAAACCAGAGGTTGCGGAAACTAAAGAGTTGGTAGGGTTTAAACCGCACCGTGTTGGTAAAAAAGAGACTTTGTATAGCTTGGCTAAAGAATATGAAGTATCTGAAGAAGACATAAAAAAGCACAACAAGTTTTTATATGCCGAGCCTTTACGAAAGGGTGATAAACTTCAAATACCGGTATATAAAGTAACACGAAAAACAAAAGAAAGCGATGCTGTAACAACGTATATCGTTCAACCAAAAGAAGGAAAATGGCGAGTAGCATATAAATTTGGTATCACTTTAAAAGAATTTGAAGAGTTGAACCCTAATTTAGGCGATTCGCTTCAGGTAGGTCAGCAGGTTTATGTACCGAATATTGAAAATAAGGACCAGAAATCGGTAGATGAACAATACAGTTATTATAAAGTTTTACCAAAGGAAGGCTTTTACCGATTAAATATAAAGTTAGGATTAGACCAGGAAGCTTTAGAAACTTTAAATCCGGAACTAAAAGAAACCGGACTTAAAGAAGGTATGATTTTAAAAGTACCTTATTCGGCTACGGTAAATGGAGCATCTGCTAACGAGGTAAAACCAGTGGCTTTAAATAATAAAATATCAGATTTTAGTACTAAGCATATTGCAGTAATGTTGCCGTTTCGTTTAAATCGTGTCGATTACGATTCTGTGGCAGATACCAAGCGTAGTATTAAAAAAGATCCGTATTTAAACGCTTCATTGGATTTTCATTCTGGGGTATTGATGGCGGTTGATTCTTTAAAAAAACTTGGAGTTTCCTTAAAAGTTGATGTTTACGATACCAAGCATGAAGTAAGTGAGGTGGCAAGAATTATTAATAATAATGATTTTGAATCTGTTGATGCTGTTATCGGACCGTTAACGTCTAATACATTTGAAAAAGCAGCAACAGAATTAAAACAATATAATACACCAATTGTATCGCCAATTGGAACGGATTTAAGATTGTACGATAATGTGTTCCAATCAAGACCTTCAGATAAATTATTGAAATCGAAAATCATTAATTATGTTAAGTCAGACTCAGCTGATAAAAATATTGTAGTGATTTCTGATACTAAAAATTCTGCGATAGCTAATGAGTTGAAAAGTGAATTTACTTATGCGCGATTAGTGTTTTCGAGAAAAGATAAAGAAGGCAAAGACGCCAATTACATCATGGTTGGGGATGTGCAAAGTGTATTGAAACCAGGAAAAAACTATGTGTTTTTAGAAACGCAAAGTGAAGGTTTAGCATCTAATGCAACCAGTATTTTAGCTTCTCTTAATCAAGCTAAGAATGGAAATTCAGGCATTGAAATTATTTTAGTAACAACGAATTTCAATGAAGCTTTTGAAGGAGACGAGGTGTCTAACGACCAATTATCCAGATTACATTTTCATTATGCAACAACAGCAAAAAGTTATAGTGAAAGTGACAATAATTCTTTTGTAAAAGCGTATGAAAAGAAGTATGGCTTAACACCTAATAAACGTGCTGTAAAAGGTTTCGACTTAACGATGGATGTGGTGTTACGATTAGTAACTTCAGAAAATTTATATACTTCGGTAAACCAGTCGCCACTTACAGAATATGTTGAAAACAAGTTTGCTTATAATAAAGAACTTGTTGGCGGATATTACAATAATGCGGTTTATGTGGTTAAGTACGATAATTTAAATATTGTAGTTGTAGAGTAGTTTATAAAACGAGATTTATGCTTACAGATAACAAGTTTTTAATAGACCTGGCACATACCAAAATGCCTTACGGTAAGTATAAAGATCGCTACTTAATAGATTTACCTGAGCATTATATTGTTTGGTATCATCAAAAAGGCTTTCCTAAAGGGAAACTTGGTGATATGCTCACTCAGGTATATGAATTAAAATTAAACGGATTAGAAGAATTAATCCGAAACATTAGAAAGCAGTACCCTAAACCGTAACATTAGAGTACTGCTGACTCCACTTTAACAAAAATTGCTTGAAGCGTTCGCTTCTTGCTTTGTAGGTCAAGGCCCATACAATAGACCATACCGAACATGCTATAAAAACACCTAAACCAAGTTTTAAATCATAAAGCGAAAGAGCAATGCTTATTATAACGCCTATTATTAGGTTGAGTATAAAAGCATGTTTAAGCTCCAGTTTAATAAATCCGGTTAGGCAATTCCAGGCATTTAATTTATTAGTGATATTAACGGTTTCCTGATTTGAAAAGTCTATAGTAATAGATTGTGATAAGGGTATAGTAACCGTTAATTCATTTGTATTTCGAGTAAAGGTATAACCAAACTTTTTTAAAAAGGTTTCAGTATTTTCAATGGTCATGATTTCTGAATTTTTAGTTGTTCCTATTTGATTATAAGTAGGTTACAAGGTATTATGTAAAAATAATTCTTTTAAATTAAAGCGTTGCTAATAAGTATGTTAAGTTATTGTAATGTTTGAATTTATGAGAAATTGATGGTTTTCAACTTCAAATTTTAAGCATCCTTTAAAGAATTTTAAAATTTTTAATCAGATTTTAGTTTGCTGAAAATTGATTTCCTGATGCTGTTAATAATAAGCTGTTAAATAACTAAAAAACTATTCGGTAATAACTATTTAAATTTTGTAAATTTGCCTGCGTTTATAAGCGCATCATGACAAGTACAGCAAAATACATTTTCGTAACCGGAGGAGTTACATCATCATTAGGAAAAGGAATTATAGCAGCATCTCTTGCAAAGCTATTACAGGCCCAAGGATACAGGGTAACCATTCAAAAATTAGATCCATACATTAACGTAGATCCAGGAACCTTAAACCCATACGAACACGGTGAGTGTTATGTTACGGAAGATGGTGCTGAGACTGACTTAGATTTAGGTCACTACGAGCGTTTTTTAAACGTACCTACCAGCCAGGCTAACAACGTTACTACAGGTAGAATTTACCAAAGTGTGATTCAAAAAGAACGTCGTGGCGAGTTTTTAGGGAAAACAGTTCAGGTTGTTCCTCATATTACCGATGAAATTAAAGAACGTATTCAGATTTTAGGAAAATCTGGAGATTACGATATTATTATTACAGAAATCGGTGGTACTGTTGGTGACATCGAGTCTTTACCATACGTAGAAGCTGTTCGTCAGTTACGTTGGGATTTAGGTGAAGATAATGGTATTGTTATTCATTTAACTTTAGTACCATATTTAGCGGCTGCTGGTGAGTTAAAAACCAAACCTACACAACACAGTGTAAAAACATTGATGGAAAGTGGAGTACAGGCCGATGTTTTAGTATGTAGAACAGAGCATGATTTACCATCAGATATTCGTCGTAAACTGGCATTATTCTGTAATGTTAGAGAAGAAGCTGTAATTCAATCTATTGATGCTTCAACAATTTACGATGTACCTAATTTAATGTTGAAAGAAGGCTTAGATAAAGTGGTTCTTAAAAAATTAGGTTTAGCATCTACAACACCAGATATTTCTAAATGGAATGAGTTCTTAACACGTCTTAAAAATCCAAAAACCGAGATTACTATTGGTTTAATTGGAAAATACGTAGAGTTACAGGATTCTTATAAATCTATTTTAGAAGCTTTCATCCACGCAGGTGCTGCTAACGAAGTAAAAGTCAATGTAGAGTCAGTACACTCAGAATACATTAATAAAGATAACGTAGATATTAAATTAGGTCATTTAGATGGTATCCTTGTAGCACCAGGTTTTGGTGAGCGTGGTATTGAAGGTAAAATTGATGCGGTTCAGTATGTACGTGAAAACAATGTGCCTTACTTTGGTATTTGTTTAGGTATGCAAATGGCTGTTATCGAGTTCTCAAGAAATGTACTTGGTTTAAAAGATGCCGATTCTACTGAAATGAATCCTAACACAACAAACCCGGTTATCGACTTAATGGAAGATCAAAAAACCATTACCGATAAAGGAGGAACGATGCGTTTAGGAGCTTGGGATTGTGATTTAAAATTAGGAAGTATCGTTCGCGATATTTACAAATCTGAACACATTTCAGAGCGTCACCGTCACCGTTATGAGTTCAATGGTAAATACAAACAAGCCATTGAAGACGCAGGTATGAAAGCAACAGGATTAAACCCTGAAACCGGATTGGTAGAAATCGTTGAAATCCCGACTCACCCTTGGTTTGTTGGTGTTCAATACCACCCGGAATATAAAAGTACCGTTGCAAATCCACACCCATTATTCGTAGGATTTGTAAAAGCGGCTTTAAACCATAAAAAGAAGACATCAAGTGCCAGAATGGCACAAAAATAATATTGGTTAGCTTATTGCTATAGAATGTTGGTTGAAAGACCAACATTCTTAATATTAGACTAGATACAATCAGAATTCATGGAAGAAAAAAAATTAGATCTTAATTCGGTAATAGGTTTTATACTTATTTTCGGAATTTTAATGTTCATGCTTTGGAAAAACCAGCCAACGCCTGAAGAACTTGAAGC
Source organism: Aestuariibaculum lutulentum (assembly GCF_032926325.1). Taxonomy (NCBI): domain Bacteria; kingdom Pseudomonadati; phylum Bacteroidota; class Flavobacteriia; order Flavobacteriales; family Flavobacteriaceae; genus Aestuariibaculum; species Aestuariibaculum lutulentum. The sequence goes on along the minus strand of NZ_CP136709.1, from coordinate 3,710,824 downwards.
ACAGGAAAAAGCAAAGCAAGAACAGGTAGCAGCTGAGAAGAAAGCTAAAGAAAAGGAAGCTTCATTTGTTGAAGCGGCCGAAGATTTTTCAGCAACATCAGCTTCAGATTCTTTAAAGTTAATAGCATTAAAAAATAAATTAGGTGCTTTCGCTTATTCAGCATCTAACACTTCTAATGAAGAAACTTTAGTTGAAAGCGATTTATTAGCTTTAAAATTCAGTAACAAAGGCGGATATCTTTCAGAAGTTAGATTAAAGGAGTTTGTAGATTTCAAAGGAAATCCTATCTATTTAATAAAAGATAACAACGCATCTTTTAATATCAATTTCGGAACAACCGATAGTAGAATATTAAACACCAAAGATTTACTTTTTGCACCAAGCATTACTAAAAATGGTGATGTTACGGTGGTTTCTATGAAACTTAAAGTATCAGAATCTAAGTTTTTAGAATACCGTTATGAGTTAAAAGAAGGTGATTATATGATGAATTTCACCATTCGTTCTCAAGGATTAAGTGAAATCATTAACAGTTCGCAAGACATTAACCTAGACTGGAATTTAAAAACCTACCGTCATGCTAAAAGTATTTCTTATGAAAACAGATATACAGAGGTGGTTTATGAGTACGAAGACGGTAAAGACAATTATTTAGGTCAACGTGAATTAAGTGATGATACCGCTGAAGATTTAACTTATGTAGCGTTTAAACAACACTTCTTTACTTCTGTTTTATTGTCAGAGGAACCTATTAAAACAGCAAGTCTGGAGTCTCGTAATTTAGTACAAGACGAAGATATTGATACGGTTTACACCAAAGCCTTTACAGCTAAAATGCCTTTAGAACTTAAAGGTGGCGAGTTAAGTCAGTCGATGGATTGGTATTACGGACCAACAGATTATAAAATATTAAACAAATACGACAGAAATTTAGATGAAATCGTACCGCTTGGATGGGGTATTTTCGGTTGGATTAACCGTTACTTATTTATTCCGTTCTTCGCATTTTTAAGTGGCTTCTTACCATACGGTATTGCTATTATCGTAATGACGATTTCTATTAAATTATTAATGTCGTTTGTACAATACAAGCAATTCTTGTCTCAGGCAAAAATGAAAATTTTAAAGCCGGAATTAGATGCGATTCGTGAGAAGTACAAAGACAATAAAATGAAAGCGCAACAAGAAACCTTAGCGTTACAAACTAAGGCAGGCGCGAGCCCAATGGCAGGATGTTTACCGGCATTAATTCAGTTACCTGTATTCTATGCGTTATTCCAGTTCTTCCCATCGGCTTTCGATTTACGTCAAAAAAGCTTCCTTTGGGCAGAGGATTTATCGTCTTACGATACTATTGCAGAATTACCATTTAAGATTCCATTCTACGGTGATCACGTAAGTTTATTCCCGTTATTAGCGTCTATAGCCATTTTCTTCTATATGCGTTTAACAACAGGACAGCAAGTGGCAACACAACCACAGCAGGAAGGCATGCCAGATATGGGTAAAATGATGAAATATATGATGTATTTCTCACCAATCATGATGTTATTCTTCTTTAATAACTATGCATCAGGATTAAGTTTGTATTACTTTATTTCTAACTTAATCAGTATCGGAATTATCTTAGTGATTAAGAATTTTATTCTTGACGAAGATAAAATACATGCAGAGATGCAGGAGAAAAAGAAAAAGCCTAAGAAAGAAAGTCGTTTTCAGCAAAAAATGAAACAAATGATGGAAGAAGCTGAAAAACAAAAGCAAATGCAACAAAAACGCAAATAATTAGTTTCAATTATATTAAAAAAGCTGTCATAATTTTATGGCAGCTTTTTTGTTTTATTATAGGTATAAAAACAATACTTTCGTTGTTTTGTAGTTATTTCAATAACCCCAAAATCTATTATAATAAAAATTACAACTATGAAATTATTACACTTTGGTTTAGGTCTTCTCCTGTCGTCTGTCGTTTCTGCGCAAAGCATAAATCAATTAGATGCTAACGGTAAACGCGATGGTATCTGGAAGAAAAATTTTGATGGAACCGATATTTTGCGTTACGAAGGTGAGTTTACCCACGGAAAGGAAACAGGGCTTTTTAAATTTTATAAAAATATTAGGAATAAAGCTGTTTTAACCGCTACCAAACAATTCAACCCACAGAATAATATAGCCGAAGTTATTTTTTATGCCTCTACAGGTAAAGTGATTAGTGAAGGTAAAATGGATGGTAAACTGTACATAGGTGAATGGAAGTATTATCAAAAAAATAACGATAAGCTTTTAATTCTGGAGCATTATAATACAAAAGGCGAGTTAGACGGTGAACGTGTTGTGTATTATAATAATGGAATTATGGCTGAAAAGCAAATGTATAAAGCTGGTAAACTTGATGGAGAGTCTTTATCGTATTCAGAAAATAATAAATTAATTAATCGGGCTAATTATCTTAATGGTGAAATGCACGGGGCCTATGTGGTTTATTTTTTAGATGGTACACCGGAAGTAGAAGGGCAGTTTAAAAACGGACAAAAATCTGGAGTTTGGAAGTATTATGAAAACGGCGCTTTAAAAGAACAGAAAAATTTCGATTAAAATTAAAGACCTCCTTAGTTAGCTAAGAAGGTCTTTTTAGATAATACTAAGATTATCATCATCTATCAATCAATTTGCTTAGTTTAAAGCGGGTAAAATTACTTTATCAATAACATGAACAACACCGTTTGTTGCTTGAATATCAACTAGACTAGTTATAATATTACTTACACGACCGTTAGCATCGGTTAATGTAAAAGCTGAAACATCGGCTGTAATATCGCCTCCAAGTGTTGAAACAGTTCCACTAGCCAATTGCGACGATTGTACATTTGCATTTACAATATGGTGCAGTAATACAGCGTCTACTGTACTGGTTGAAATATCAGTTAAAGCGGTTGCATTTAATTCTGTTAATAAGGATACAAAGGCATCGTTGGTAGGCGCAAAAACAGTAAATGGTCCGGCAGTTGCATCTGAAACCGTATCAATGTAAGGAACCGTTGGGTCTCCTGAATCGGCGTAAGCCAAAACATCAACAAGAGTCGATAATGCCGTATTAGAAGTTGCAAACGTAGCTATGGTTGGTAAATCAATAACAGCATCTACCACGTGTATAATTCCATTAGATGCTTCAATGTCTGGAATAGTAACCGATGAGCTCCCGTTAAACATCACTCCTGAAGTTCCGTTGTAATATAGACTCAGTTTTGTACTGTTTGGACCGTCGGCCAAAGTATTTGTGTAGCCCATATTTCCAATTAGGTCAGACGACATAATATTAGAACCGCCAATAACGTGATTTAGTAAAATTTGTGTCAGAGCGGCTGTAGGTACTGCATCTAAAGAAGCAAAGCCTTTGGCTGATAAAAACGCAGAGAATGCGGTGTTGGTAGGAGCCAGAACTGTTTTGTCGCCAGCTGCAGAGAGCGCATCTACTAAATCGGCTTTTACAACAGCTTCTACCAGAAGACTTAATTCTGGAGAGGCTTGAGCAATTTCAACAATGTTTAATGGCTCTTGTATTTTGTCATCATCGTCATCACTACACGATGAAAATACAACAACAGTCATTAATAACATAAGTACTTTTAAGAATTTTAAATTTTTCATTTTCGTCAGGATTTTAATTTGTTTAACAAATATAATAAAAGATTAAACAAAAAATATTAATCTAGTTTAACTTTTTTGTTTAAATATTAAACAAAATTATATTTCCTATTCAGACTTATGTCTTTTTATGTGTCCGTAAAATTGATAATAATACGTATCTTTGTGCCCTCATTTCTAGAAAATGAAATCGTACTATACGTACTAAGTGTAATTTATAAAAAGAAATTTTAGGATTGATGAAACGAGTTATCATAGGACTTTCAGGTGGTGTGGATTCAAGTGTTGCTGCGTATTTGTTACAGGAGCAGGGCTATGAAGTTATTGGCTTGTTTATGAAGAACTGGCACGACGATTCTGTAACGATTTCAAATGAATGTCCTTGGTTAGACGATAGTAACGACGCCATGTTGGTGGCAGAGAAATTAGGTATTCCTTTTCAAACGGTCGATTTAAGCGAGCAGTACAAAGAACGTATTGTCGATTATATGTTTCAGGAGTATGAAAAAGGCCGTACGCCAAATCCGGATGTCTTGTGTAACCGTGAAATTAAATTCGATGTCTTTATGGATATCGCTTTGGGGCTTGGTGCAGATTATGTGGCAACAGGACATTATTGTAGAAAGGGAACTATTGAAAAGGACGGGAAGGAAGTTTATCAGCTTCTAGCTGGGGTAGACAATAATAAAGATCAGTCGTATTTCTTATGTCAGTTATCTCAGGAGCAATTGGCTAAGTCGCTATTTCCGATTGGAGAATTAACTAAACCTCAGGTAAGAGAAATTGCTACAAAATTAGATTTGGTAACCGCCGAAAAGAAAGATTCTCAAGGATTATGTTTTATAGGTAAGGTGAAGCTGCCAGATTTTCTTCAGCAACAATTAAAACCTAAAGAAGGAATTATTGTTGAAGTGCCAAAAGAGCAAACTATTTTTAATGGAGAAGCACCAGAGTTCCAATCGGAGGAAGAAAAGCTTGAATACTTGTCTCGTAAAATAGATTATAAAATAGACTACGGAAAAGTAGTTGGAAAGCATCAAGGGGCTCATTATTTCACTAAAGGTCAGCGTAAAGGTTTAGGCGTTGGTGGTACAGTAGAACCTTTGTTTGTGATAGATACCGATGTACAAGAGAATGTAATCTATACTGGTCAGGGAAAGGAACATCCAGGATTACTTAAAAAAGCCTTATTTATTACAAATGAAGAACTTCACTGGATTCGAACAGATTTAGCTTTAGAAACCGATGAAACCATGGAAGTCATGGCACGAATTCGTTACAGACAGCCTCTCCAAAAAGCTATTTTGCATAAAGTAAATAGTGGCTTGTATGTCGAGTTTGAAGAGTTTCAGTCGGCAATAACAGAAGGTCAATTTGCTGCTTGGTATTTAAATGATGAGTTAGTAGGTTCTGGGGTAATTTCGTAAATTGCAGTAACTAAATTACTGCTACAATGAAAAACTACCTACTATTCTTCTTGCTGTTCGTCTATTCATTTCCTTTATTAGCACAGCAGGATGCGTGGGTTTACTTGACTGATAAAGCTAATGTTCAGGCTAGTTTAGACAATCCAATTTCTATTCTTACTCAAAAAGCAATCGATAGAAAAAACAAACATGGAGTAGCTATTGATGAACGCGACGTGCCGGTAAATGAAACCTATATTAGCAATCTTAAAACAGCCACAGGAATTACGGTTATGGCCAAATCTAAGTGGTTAAATGCTGTTCATGTTCGTGGAACTCAAACCGATATTTCGAATTTAAAATCTAATTATGCTTTTGTTGATTATATCGATTTTGCCGATAAAAGTTTAAATGCTTCTAAACAGGCCAAACAAAAAACAGCGATTAAGTTAGAGTCGGTTAATACCACTTTTGTTTATGGAAATTCTGCCAACCAGGTCAATATGATTAATACCGACGATTTGCATTTGGCAGATTATACCGGAACAGGAATGACCATAGCCGTTATGGATGCCGGATTTCCAGGTGTAAATTCGATTGGCGGTTTTCAGCGATTAAGAAATGCGAATGGTATTTTGGGAACTTACGATTTTGTAAATCGTAGTGATGATGTGTATAATTCTACAGAAAACCATGGTACATTGGTATTAAGCACTATGGCTGGCTTCATAGAAAATAGCTATGTAGGTACGGCGCCCGATGCGTCTTATTATTTGTTTATTACTGAAGATGGACCCAATGAAAACCCTGTTGAGGAAAGTTACTGGGTTGAAGCTGCAGAGCGCGCCGATAGTTTGGGGGTCGATGTCATTAACACCTCATTAGGTTATGGCGCCTTTTATGATAATGCAAATTACAATTATGCCACAACAGATTACGACGGACAAACAATCTACATTACTAAAGGTGCTAATATTGCTTTTGAAAAGGGAATGATGTTAGTGAATTCGGCAGGAAATGAAGGTTCTGCAGGATTGAATGCACCGGCTGATGCCGCGGGTGTTTTTACAGTAGGGGCGGTAAATAGCGCTGGAACTTATGCTACGTTTAGTTCGGTTGGGAGTTCTATACAACCGACTCAAAAGCCCGATGTTGTAGCCCAAGGGCAGGGTAGTGCTGTTATTACAGAAAATAATGTCCTGGCAAGTGCAAATGGCACCTCTTTTAGTTCGCCCATTTTAGCAGGTGGTTTAACGTGTTTATGGCAGGCGTTACCCAATAAAACCAATACCGAAATTATGCAGTTGGTTCGCGAATCGGCGTCGAAGTATAACTCTCCAGATTATCAGTACGGTTATGGTATTCCGGATTTGTATGCCACGTTGAATAAAGTCTTATCGGTTCGTAAAGAAGATATTAATCCTATAAAGGTTTTTCCTAACCCAGTGAGAAATATGCTTTATCTTCAGTTGCCTATTATGAATTATGATTTTGCCGTGTCGTTTTATGATGTATTAGGTAAGCTGGTATTAGAAACAACGGCATCTTCAAATAAAAATCAAATCGATGTCTCTCCATTGTCAAAAGGACTTTATGTTATGAAAGTAAAAGGAGTAGAAAAAAGCATCACACTTAAAATAATCAAACAATAATGTCGAATAGAATTACTGAATTATTTCAGATTAAGTATCCTATTATTCAGGCGGGTATGGTATGGAATAGTGGCTGGCGATTGGCTTCATCAGCCAGTAACGCAGGTATTTTAGGTTTAATCGGGGCAGGCTCCATGTATCCGGATGTTTTGCGTGAGCATATCCAAAAATGCAAGCAAGCCACAGATAAACCATTCGGAGTGAATGTTCCTATGTTGTATTCAAACATAGAAGAGCTCATGAATATTATTGTAGAAGAAGGTGTGAAAATTGTTTTCACTTCAGCAGGGAATCCAAAAACATGGACATCCTGGTTACAGGAACGAGGCATTACTGTTGTGCACGTGGTAAGTAGCGTGAAGTTCGCTTTAAAAGCGCAAGACGCTGGAGTGGATGCTATTGTAGCGGAAGGTTTTGAAGCCGGTGGGCATAATGGTAGAGATGAAACTACAACACTTACGTTGATTCCTATGGTTAAAGAACGAATACAGATTCCTTTGATTGCGGCAGGTGGTATTGCCACAGGAAAAGCCATGTTAGCAGCTATGATTTTGGGAGCCGATGGCGTTCAGGTAGGAAGTCGTTTTGTAGCCAGCGAAGAAAGCTCTGCACATCAGGCATTCAAGCAATTGGTAGTTGATGCTAAAGAAGGCGATACCCAGCTAACTTTGAAAGAACTCGCGCCTGTACGATTAATAAAGAACAAGTTTTTTAATGATATTGAAGCTCTATATAAACAATCTCCATCGGTTGAAGATTTAAAAATCTTGTTAGGGCGTGCCAGAGCCAAACGTGGCATGTTTGAAGGCGATTTGGAAGAAGGCGAGCTGGAAATTGGTCAAATCGCCGGACTCATTCATGATATAAAACCTGTCGCTACTATTGTAAACGATATTGTTTCAGAATTTGAAGAAGCTAAAAAATTGATTACTAGTTATTAATTTGAATCTTGTGTTAAAATTACTTCTTTAATTTACGATTTGTAAATAAATACGTAACAATTTGTTGTTGTTAAAAATAAGCTGTTGGACTCATATTTGATTCCAAATAGGCTTAACATTAAAAACATAACAATGAAAAAATTACTGTTTATTGCAAGTTTACTGGTTTATGGTTTAACCTTTTCACAAGAGAAAGAGGAACCATTTGTCATTAAAAAAGGGTTGTGGAATATAGGAGGTAATGTGTCTCTTACTAAGTTTAAATCGAAGGAACCTGAGAGCTTCATTCCTAATCGAGAAAGTTTTGGTTTCACCATAAGTCCAAAACTGGGCTACTTTATTAGCGATAATTGGGAACTTGGATTAGGTCTGGGGTATGGTTATTATCACTACGAACACCAAAACAATATGTATCATAATTATTCTAATAGTTATTCCGTTTCACCATTTGTAAGAAAGTACTTTTCTTTAAGTAAAACATTATTGTTTGATTCACAATTTGGTGTGAGTTATACCAAAAATTATATTCGTTCTGAAAATGAAAACGGAGAGTTAAGTAAGGACAGAGAAAGCTCTTTATTTGTTGGATTACAGCCAGGTTTCACCTATTTTTTAAATCCAAAGTTCGCATTAAAAGCAAAAATAGGGGCATTGGGGTATTCATGTTCAAAACGAGAAT
>NZ_CP136709.1:2117500-2200000 GCF_032926325.1 Aestuariibaculum lutulentum | reverse complement strand
CTGGTCCGTGTCTCAGTACCAGTGTGGGGGATAACCCTCTCAGGCCCCCTACCTATCGTCGCCATGGTGTGCCGTTACCACACCATCTAGCTAATAGGACGCATACTCATCTTGTACCGTAACCTTTAATAAAAACTCCATGCGAAGTAATTATACTATGGGGTGTTAATCTTCATTTCTAAAGGCTATCCCCCAGTACAAGGCAGATTGTATACGCGTTACGCACCCGTGCGCCGGTCGTCAGCAGAGCAAGCTCCCTGTTACCCCTCGACTTGCATGTGTTAGGCCTGCCGCTAGCGTTCATCCTGAGCCAGGATCAAACTCTTCATCGTTAAATTTTAAATATTATTTAACAACTAATTGGAATCTCTAGTACTCAAAATGGTTTATTCTCTTAGTTGATTTAAATCGTTTCCAACTTAAATCTTACGCTGTCAATTCAATATGTTTATGAACTTATTTCTCTTTATCTCTTAACTCGTTTCCTCGTTAAGCGGGTGCAAATATAAAACCCTTTTTTTAACCTCACAATAGTTTTGATACTTTTTTTTTGAAAAAATTTTTGAAGCTTTAAAACTTCGTTTTCTCAAGTATATCAACACTTCTTACAAGAACTTCGCTACTCATAACCTTCGCTATTTTTGCGGCTGCAAACATACAACCTTTTTTAATTCTGACAAGATGTTTTTGATATTTTTTTGAAGTTTTTTCCTTTGACCTGAAAATCAAATCTCTAAACCTCGTATCGCTATCTTTTTATGAACTTACCACAGCAGACTCGCCGCTAACGGGCTGCAAATATACCACCCTTTTTTTCTACCAAACAAACTTTTTATCGCCTTTTTTTGAAAGTTTTTTGTCCAATGCTTATTTACAATAAGTTACATCTAAATTATTTTTGATTCAACCTAATGTTATGACTGGATTAGGACTATATACTATCTATTTTAAAAACAAAACCGCAGGTTAAATTGTATTAACCTGCGGTTGTTTTTATCTGTATTAGGGATTGAGCTATTTGCTTGAACTCTTTTTAGCAACCACCTTTGCTAAAAAAGTGAGTAGCGAAAGCCTGGTGGTTTATGTATATAAACCAAATACCATTATAAAAAGAAATTCCAAACCACCCCAAAGCGAACCGTGAAATCTCTATATGGGTTATTTGGCGCCGAATAATAATTGTATCCAGTAAATGCAGAATTAAAATGTTCGGCCTTGGCAAAAATTCTGGTTTGACGGATTTTTAAGTTGATAAAGAAATCTAACATCGGGAAATCGCCATACTCTGTACTGTTCTGAACATAGAATTCTGCCAGTAAAGGATTGTAAGCATTCATATAATACTTAGTAAAGTATTTTAAGGTCACCCCAGTTTGCATGAAAAGTGCTTTATCGAACATATGCGACGAAAAGTATAATGTGTTTCTCGTTGTTAAATCTGGCACATTCATTACTCCATCAGAATTTTCGTTTTGATATAATATAGTATTATTTAAAGCAAACTTTCCTAACCTAAATTCGTTTTCAAACTTTACACGCAAATAATTAATGGTTCCTCCATACTGAAACGGACGCACCTGAAGTATCGCATCGTCTTGAGCAAAATACACATAATCGGTAATGGTAGAATAGTCGACACTAACATTTGCCAGTTCTTTATATTTTAACTGAAACGCCAGTTGCTGGGTTTCGGTATTACTAAAACTGTTTTGCCAGTTGTAATTAATATAATCACTTTGATATAATAAGGTATTAAAGTTAGGTGCCTTTGAACTATGGTTTAGGCTTGCACTGGCAAACACATCGTCATTTAATTTAAATGAAGCCGCACCTTTAATATAGTTACCATCGAAATCTCCGGAAACGTTTAATCCTAATTCACCGGACAAATCGAATCCTTTATATTGTTTATGATACTTGCCTCCCGCTGCAAACACATCACCTTTTAATCTATTAGTTATAGTCTGGCCATTTAACACAACTAATTTATCGTACCCATAATTATAATTGGTGTTACTGATGTTGAATTGTAAATCACCTATTATATTGTTACTATAATTTAAATGTAATTGATTATAAAAACTCTCTAAAGTATTTCGATCCTTTAAACCACTAATTACAAAGGCTTCTCCAAAATAATCACTGTTTGCTGATTGACTGTATTCATTATATTTATCTTCAAATGATAATACATGCCCTAAGCTTAAATGGTTTTTATCTAATGAATCGTTTTTCTGAACAATATTATATGAATGGTCTAAGTAAAAACGCTTCCCTTTTAGCATCGTTTCAGCATTTTCAAAATTCACTTCGAAAATAGAACGGTCTAAATGATCTTCTTCTCCAGTTTCAAAATATTCCACATTATCATCGCGAATACCTGCGTTTTCCTGATTATAAATATCCTGCGTAACAATATGCGCTTTCGCTACATACCTTCTGTTTTTTGTTTGGTAATTGGTGGTAAATCTAAAATTACCTGTACTTGCTAAAATATGCTGATACTTTCCAAGCGAACGCAACCCTTTATATGCTATTGAGAAATTAAGTTGCGGCGACGTATTTATCGAAAAAAAAGAATCTGCCAACTGCCCTTGTTCGAAAGCCGTTTTAAAAAATAGTTCTGTAAGCGGTGTTGGTACACGGTAATAGTAAATATCTTCAACTTCCATATAGTTGAAGTGCTTACCCAAAGCACCAAAACTAGGCATGAGTTTCGTATTCTGAAAATTATACGTCAGGCTATTATAGGTTTGGCCCATGTTTGAAAAAGGCATAACCTCAAAATCATCTTTACGTAAATAATTAAACTTGTATTCCTTTTTTATCGTCAACGTCGTGTCGACATAGGTCGTATCGTTATCATGAGATATAATCAGGTAGTCGGTTATTTTAGCTAAATCTTTTGGTGATTGCTTTGTAGAATCTTTAACCTCTGCTATACCAAGTTCCCGACTTATTCTACTTGGTTTTTTCTGAGCCAATACAGCTGGAAACTGAAATAACAAAAAGCATACAACAGTTACTTTAATTAAAAATCTATGTTTATGTGCTTCTATACTGTTAGATGTTTTTCGCATACGCAACGCTTTTTTACTTAACGCTGTTTTTGTTATACCCATTTGTATCATTCAATTTTTCGGAACAAAAGTAATTATTTGAACGTTAAGAGCGGGGAAATATTTTAAATAAACAAAGCCAACATATATATGCTGGCTTTGTTTTAAAATATTAATCATCCTAACTATAAGATGAAATTAAAAATTTATTTGAGTTAGTCTGTCACAAACATCATAATATTATATTAAATAAACAAACAATCTCACTAAAAATTTTCAATTAAAATGATAAAAATCACCTCATTCTTTTATTTATATTTAAAAAATTACAGGATATTTTAAGATATTCGCATGTGAAGTGTCGCAATGACACACATTTTTCAATGACTCTCAAACAGTTAATAACTTCATAAACAAACTTTATTAAAACACCTTGAAACTGTTGATTATGTTATAGATTTGAACAGATTTTACAATGACTATGCTATTATTAAACCATTCGGATTTTGTTTTAGAATGTGGCACAGACGAAGCCGGTCGCGGCTGCCTGGCAGGTCCGGTTACCGCTGCCGCAGTAATTCTTCCAAAAAATTTTAAAAACAATATTCTTACCGATTCTAAACAGTTAAGTGAAAACAAACGAGATTTATTAAGACCTGTTGTTGAAACAGAAGCCTTATGTTTTGGAATAGCACACATTTTTCAGGAAGAAATTGATGAGATCAACATTTTAAATGCGTCTATATTAGCCATGCATAAATCTATTGAGCAATTATCTCCTAGTCCAGAATTTATTATTGTTGATGGTAATAAATTCAAACCGCTCAACGACATTCCGTATGAAACCATTGTAAAAGGAGACGGTAAATATTTAAGTATAGCTGCAGCTTCTATTCTGGCAAAAACATATCGTGATGAGTATATGAACAAAATTCATGAAGAATTCCCAATGTATAACTGGAAAAAGAACAAAGGGTACCCTACAAAAGAACATCGCGAAGCCATAAAAAAATACGGCGTTACCAAGTACCACCGTAAATCGTTTAGATTATTACCCGATCAATTAAAATTAGAGTTTTAACACATTATAATACACGCTTTTTACATCCTATAAAACGAAAAATATGTAGGTTTGTATAAAATAATTTATCTATGAGATTTTTTTGTTTTTCCCTTCTACTGTGTCTTACTTTTAGTTGTACAAACACCAAAACAAATCGTCAACAACCTATTGATTATATTCCAGAAAACACATCGGTTGTTTTAAAAACTTCTAATCTGGAAAGTTTAAAAAGTAGCATTAATAACAGCGATTTACTTCAAAAATTCTCAAAAACCAATCCTTACAACAATTTAGAAAGTAAACTGGAAAGTGTTTCGCTTTTAAAACCAAAAAGCGATGTATTAATTTGTTTTTCTAATACGAAAGCAGACAGCCTAGAATTTACAGTGATTACAAAATACCATGACCAACTGGTAAAAACCGACTCGTTACCCAATTATAAAGAAGAAACAATTGCAGGAAGCAAACAAAAAATTACCAAATCGACTTTCAATAAATCCACCTTTTATAGTACCGTTATAGACAGTATGTTTATAGCATCGTCATCTAAAACTATAATTGATGCCGCTTTTAACAATGATAGAATTCCGAATTCCGAATTAGAAAAAATTTACAACACCACCAGTAACGACCGTACATTATCAGCTTTAGTTAAAGCAGACAATCCGATTATAAAATCATTATTTATAGAAGACACACTCTCATTAAAAGCTTTTACAAATTATCTGGCAGTTGATATTGATGTAAGCCAAAATGAAATTTATGTAAATGGCATAAGTAAAGCGAACGATTCAACCGAAAGTTTAATCAATATTTTTAAGAACACCGTTCCTCAGGAAAATCAGATTCAAAATATTACCCCTTCCAATACCGATGGCTTTTTAAGTTTCACCTTTAGAAACTTCGAAAATCTGAAAACGAATTTACAGGCTTATAAAAAACAAGATTCTATCGATAACAACACCGAACTTTTTAACAATATAATTGAAGTTGGTGTAATTTATCAGGACAACGACCGTGCCGTTGTTTTAAACACCATAGATGTTATCGCAACCGAAGACGCTCTTATTAGCGAACAAAATACCATTGACACTTTCAGAGAAACCGAAATCTATAGTTTTAGTAAACCAGATGTATTCAGTAAAACGTTTTCACCATTAATCACTTTTAACAACGCATCCAAATATTGTATTCTGGACAACTTTTTTGTATTTGCGGATAATATGGATTTACTGCAAAACATCATCACCAATTATCAAAACAAAACCACATTAAGCGAAAAAGATGTTTTTATACAAGCAAAAGAACAACTTGTTGATGCCTCGTCTTTAATGTTAGTCGCTAATCCAACAACACTAAAACAGGTAATATCTCAAAATTTCGACGAAGAACTTAATATTAATTTAGATCACTATAATATTTCGGCGCTTCAGTTTATATACGACAATAACTTTGCACATGTAAATGGTATTATTAAAAAAGGTAAAGCTCGGGCTGAGGAAAATGCAGTTTCAGAAGAGCTAAACATAAAACTGGACAACGATATTCTAACCGACCCGCAATTTGTTAAAAACCATATTACCGGCGAAAAGGAAATTGTTGTTCAGGATATTAAAAACAACTTGTATCTCATTTCGAATAAGGGAAAAATTCTTTGGAAAAAAGAACTTCAAGGCGCTGTTTTAGGGACTATTGAACAAATAGACATTTACAAAAACGGAAGACTTCAGTTAGCTTTTGCAACACCTAACCGTGTTTATGTTATTGACCGAAACGGTAAAGACGTGAGTCCGTTCCCAATGAAATTTAACGATAAAATCACACAGCCATTAGCTGTTTTCGATTACGACAAAAACAAAAATTACAGACTACTGGTTACTCAAGGCAAACACGTATTAATGTACAACGACGATGCTAAGGAAGTTAAAGGCTTCACTTTTAAATCTGCCAACAATTCCATTATTACCACCCCTAAACATTTCAGAATAGGATCAAAAGATTATATCGCTATAAAAACAGCCGATAAACTTTATATTTTGGATCGTACAGGTAAAACCAGAGTTACACCAAAAACAGGTTACTCCTACTCTACCGAGCCTGTTTTTGAATACAACAATACGTTTACAACAACCGGGGTAAACGGCCATTTAATTTCAGTAGACACTAAAGGCAATGTAGCTTCAAGAAACTTAAACCTTTCTGAAAAGCACTCGCTTACTACATCGACAAAATCTCTGGTAGCGCAAAGTGAAAACAAATTGACTATAAAAAACAAAACCATAGAATTAGATTATGGTAACTACACTGCTCCAGGCTTCTTTTATTTGAACGACAAAATCTATATTTCTATCACCGATTTACAAACACACAAAGCGTATCTTTTCGATAGTCAGGCTAAATTGTTACCAAACTTCCCTGTTTATGGTAATTCACCAATTCAGTTAGATAATATTAATAAGGACAGAAATTTAGAATTTGTAACTAAGGGAGAAAGCAACTCTATATTATTGTATCAATTAAATTAAGTTTTTCTTCGGAAAAAATTTCAGCTAAAAACTGTTTTGAAGTCGGAGAAGTTTCAATAGTATTGCACCATTAATTCACAGCATCATGATTACAAGAAAAAACGCTTCAATATCTAAATTCATCATTCATAAAGTTGGAAATAAATTCAACAGCACAAAAAATGCCTTTTCAGAAAAACTGGTAGAATTTGATGAAGCCAGCTACGAATTAATGTTACCATTTTTATTAAGACCTTTCGGAAGCGTGGTACAAAGTTACCGTTTTAACCACCATGCCAACATTAATCTTAATGAGATTAATTCATATTCAGCACAAATATTTAGCGATGAAAACGCTTTTGTTGAAATATCGAAACATATCGTAACGCATTTATTTGAGCAGTCGACCTCAGCCAACATTAAAACCGGTGATGTTTTAATTGCCATGTTTGAAGGCATTGAATACAACGACATGACCACAAATGCGCTTGGTATTTTTAAGATTGAAAACAAAGTGAATTTTTTCCAAACCTATCTTGAAAACGACAGTTACGATGTTTTGGTACAAAAAGGCATCAGCAGTAAAAAGGTAGACAAAGGCTGTTTAATTTTAAACCAAGGTGACAACGAAGGCAATATTATTCTAACCGTTGACAACAACAACTACGATGCGCAATACTGGATTAACCAGTTTTTGAATATTAAATATGCTGACGATTCTAACAACCATACCCAACAGTATATCGATTTATGTAAAGATTTCTCTGAAGACATATTAAAATCGACTTACGGCGCACAGGAAAAAAACAACTTTCTGGCAAAAACCATAGACTTCTTTAAAGAAAATGAAGTAGTAAATGTTGAGCGTTTTAAAGATGAACTTTTTGAAGAAGACAAGCACAAAAGCATGTTCGACGACTACAAAAAAACCTTTGAAAACGAACAGAATTTAGTCCTTAGAAATCAGTTTGATGTTTCTGAACGTGTGGTTACCAAAGAAAAGAAAAAGATTAAAACCGACATTAAACTCGATACCCACTTTTCTATAAAAGTAGATATTGATGCGCCAGACGCAACTGAAGAATATTTAGAACGCGGTTACGACGAGGAGAAAAAAATGCACTACTACAAAGTATTTTTTAACGAAGAGAGTTAGACCCAAAAGCTTCTTTAGCGGTTTCTAAGAAACCTTTCATTTTTTTATTAACTTGTAAGAATGAAAGATTCCAACAAACCAACATCTAAAGTGAGAAAGTTTAATTACGAGTTAGAACTTGCCAAATTACATACCGAACTGGTTCACCTACAGGAATGGGTGAAAACTCAGGGCTTAAAAGTTGTTATTGTTTTTGAAGGACGAGATGCCTCGGGAAAAGGAGGTACTATAAAACGCTTTACCGAACCCTTGAACCCTCGCGTTTGTAAAGTTGTGGCCTTAGGTGTACCCACCGAAAAAGAAAAAACACAATGGTATTTTCAAAGATATACTCAGTATTTACCAGCTGCCGGAGAAATTGTACTCTTCGATAGAAGCTGGTATAATCGTGCCGGAGTTGAAAAAGTGATGGGGTTTTGCACAGACGACGAATACAACGAATTTTTACGATCGTGTCCTGAATTTGAACGCATGTTAGTACGTAGCGGCATCATACTTTTAAAATACTGGTTTTCGGTTAGCGATGCCGAACAGGAACGCCGCTTTAAAAACCGAATTTCGAACCCCTTGAAACACTGGAAATTTAGTCCAATGGATTTAGAATCGAGATCGCGATGGTTAGAATATTCGAAAGCCAAAGACACCATGTTTGCGCATACCGACACCAAACAAGTGCCATGGTTTGTAGTTAATTCAGATAACAAAAAGAAAGCCCGACTTAATTGTATTAGTCATGTGCTAAGCCAGATTCCTTATAAGCGCATGAAAATAGACCCTATTGAATTACCGGAGCTTCCTGACTATAAAAGTTATGTGCGCCCTCCTATGGATTACCAGACTTTTATTCCTGAGAAATATTAAAATGACCTTTAAATAAAAAAGCACCCAGGACATCCTGAGTGCTTTCTATTTTTATTAAAAGACTTGTTTTAAACACCTCCTTTTAAAACATCCTGCCATTTTTTAAGTTCATCCCAATCTCCTAACTCGGCTAATTTTGCCTGAGCTGGCCAGGTATTAGTCTTTCCCCGATGTGTTGTAAATGCAGGACCAGCTTCAACCAACATATCTTCAAGAAAACTTTTAGAAGTATTCGATAACTGTCTGTAACTAATAATTCCTTTTTTATTCAATAGCCCCTCTATTTTAGGCCCAATACCTTCCACCTTAGTTAAATCCTGTTTTACATCAACTTCTGATGATGCTGTCTTGCCTCCAAAAATTTGTTTTAGAAGCCAGCCAATAATTAAACCTAAAATAAAGGCTGCCAAAAGCCATAAAAACCAAGACCAAAACACATCTGATCCATCACAAGCTGTAGTATTTATTTGTAATAATTTCATGATTCTTTATAATTGTTATGTTAGTTTTTTATTCTGTAATATGTATTGCTACTCTTCTATTCATTTGTTTGTTTTCAGGTGTATCATTTGGACGAAGTGGTTCTGTTTCCCCCTTACTCTCAACAGTAATTTTACTTTCATCAACACCCAAACTAATTAAATGAGCTTTATATTCATTGGCTCTTTTAAGTCCTAAATCTTCATTATATAGAGCCGGCCCATCACTATCGGTATGACCAACAATCAATATATTATCTCCGGATGTCTTTAAAAAAGAAGTCAACTCATCAAAATATGCTAAAACAGATTCGTTTACAACTTCTTTATCTGAGTCATATTTATAAAACACAAACGTTCTGTCTAAATGCTCTATAATATCATCATTACGTGTTACCCATTTATATTTTAACTCGTGTAACATATTAGATTTTGCTTCTTCACAATCTCCGGCAAATCTGGAGTCGGTAATAATATCTTCTCTTGATAACTCTGTAAATAACAACTTTACCATCTCGGCCCGACTAATACCATCCTGTTCTGTTTCGGAAGTAAAATAAGGTCCTACAAGCAGTAATTTTTTTCCTTTACCAACTCCGGTTAAAATCTCTTGTTTTTTCTCAGGCCATAAATCGTTGGTAATAATTTCACCTGTGTCGCAATCAAAAATTAAAGGTCCGTAACTAATTTCCGGCACAGGCTCCGGACAACATACTACTGTTTCCTTATACCAACACCAGCTAAACCAAGCCAGAATAAGGAAAAGAATAAAGAGTACGAGTACTAATATTTTTCTCATATTATTAAGGTTTTTAAAGTAAGTTAATGTATGAAAAAAATAATAAAAATCTGATTTTCAGCATCATAATTTCTTAATCGAACATAAGAATTAACATTCAGATTACAATTGAATTGAAGAAACATTTCCTTCCATTATTATTACTACTTTTAACCTTCAATATTGAATAATTAATTTGAAGAATTATCAGAATGAAAATTGACCGATTTGTCTTAGCCATTATTTCAATTATAACCTTAGCTTATTTTTTTCCGCAATTGGGAAGCAAAGACAGTAACGTTCCTCTCGATTTGATTGGAAGTATAGGCATCTCGTTAATTTTCTTTTTCTACGGACTAAAATTGAGTCCTGAAAAAATAAAACACGGACTAAAAAACTGGAAACTGCATATTCTTATTCAGCTCACAACATTTCTACTTTTTCCTATTTTAATTATACTTTTTAAAGGTTTTATACAAGGTGAAGAAGGACAAATGCTTTGGTTGTCCTTTTTGTTTTTGGCAGCATTACCATCTACAGTATCATCATCGGTAGTAATGGTATCAATGGCAAAAGGCAATATTCCTGCCGCTATTTTTAACGCCAGTATATCTGGATTAATAGGTATCGTAATTACCCCGTTATGGATGGGTCTATTCTCTAAATTTACAGCAACCGACTTTAACCTTGGTGAGATTTATATAAAATTACTTTTAGAAATCCTGGCTCCGGTTATTTTAGGGATCCTGCTTCAAAAATACGGACAAAGCTTTGTAAAAAAATATCAGCACCAACTGCCGCTATTTGACAAATCGGTTATCTTATTGATTATATACAAAAGTTATGCGCACTCCTTTGAAGATGGTGTTTTTAGTACGCTTAACCTTTTAGATTTGTCAATGGTATTTACAGCAATCGTGATACTATTTTTTGCAGTTTATTTTTTAACCGGATTTCTATCAAAAAAATTAGGGTTTAGCGAAGAAGATAAAATTACAGCTCAATTTTGTGGCACAAAAAAATCATTGGTACACGGTACAGTCTTTTCGAAAATACTATTTCCAAGCACCATGCCAATAGGATTAATATTGCTTCCGCTGATGTTGTTTCACGCGTTGCAAATATTCATTATTAGCATTATTGCTTCTAAAATATCACGAAGAAAAATTGCTACAGCTTAAATAAATTCGGCTTCAAAAAGGGTTTTAAAGTGTTTCAGAAGTTTTTCTTTCACCTCGTTTTCATCAACATGAGAAACGCCCAGTTCAACATTTAACGAAGTCACCGCTTTACCACGAATACCACAAGGAATAATATTATCGAAATAACCTAAATCGGCATTGACATTTAGAGCAAATCCATGCATAGTTACCCAACGACTCGCACGCACACCCATAGCACATATTTTACGGGCAAAGGGTGTTCCTACATCTAACCACACCCCAGTTTCACCTTCACTACGCTCGGCTTTTAAACCGTATTCTTGCAAGGTTAAAATTATCATTTCTTCTAAAAAACGCAGGTACTTGTGAATATCTGTAAAGAAATTATCTAAATCCAGAATGGGATATCCTACAATTTGCCCAGGACCGTGATAGGTAATATCTCCGCCACGGTTAATTTTATAAAAGGTCGCTCCTTTTTTTGATAATTCTTCTTCTCCTAATAACAGATTTGAAAAATCGCCACTTTTCCCTAAAGTGTATACATGCGGATGCTCAACAAACAAGAAATAATTATTGGTGTCGTCTTCAGATTCTTCTCTCCTATTCTTAATTTTAGAATCTACAATACCTTTAAATAATTCCTCCTGATAATCCCAGGTTTCTTTATAATCCTTTAGTCCTAAATCCTGTAGTTGTATGCACTTATTCATAGACTGCAAAATTAAGACAAATCCAATTACTGAAACAGTTAAATACTTGGTTTAACTAATTCTTAGGATTATTTAAAATCACTAAAGCGGCAATAACGCCAGGCACCCACCCGAAAAAGGTTAAAATAAGAACGATTAAAATAGATCCGCAGCCTTTATCTAATACTGCTAATGGCGGACAAATAATAGACAGTAATACTCTCCAGAAACTCATGATTTTGATTTTTTATTGTTTTTGATTGATGACTTTTGTTTGACGCAAAATTATGCCTTTTGTTACAAACTGCGTTAGCGATTACATATGCTCACCTATATTTTTATTGGAAGGAAATCATGAATACTAAAAGCATTTGCAGAAAACTACCGTAAAATAATTAAAGCGCAACCTTTAGGTAACGCCAAAATTTCACAAATTATTAGGTATGTTACCTTAATGATTATGTTTATCTTTGTGCCTTTAAAAAATTATACTCAGCATTTTAGAATATGTCGCAATTATCAGAGCAAGAACTTGTACGTAGAGAAAAATTAGTAAAATTACGCGAATTGGGCGTTAATCCGTACCCAGCAGATTTATATCCTGTAACGCATACATCGAAACAGATAAAAGAGAATTTTGAAGCTGACAAAAAGGTGGTTATTGCAGGTCGTTTAATGATGATTAAGGTGCAAGGGAAAGCCAGTTTTGCCGAATTACAAGATGCCGATGGTAAGATACAAGTGTATTTTAACCGTGATGAAATTTGTCCGGGAGAAGACAAAGAAAAATACAACGAATTATTTAAAAAACTAATCGACTTTGGTGACTTTGTTGGTATAGAAGGAGAGTTATTCACAACACAGGTAGGTGAAAAAACCGTTAAAGTAAAAGACTTCACTTTATTGAGTAAAGCCCTAAAACCGCTACCATTACCAAAAGAAAAAGATGGTAAAGTATACGATGCGTTTACAGACCCGGAACAACGTTACAGACAACGTTATGCCGATTTAGTAGTTAACCCGCACGTTAAAGAAATATTTATTAAGCGTACCAAATTATTCAACGCCATGCGTTCGTTTTTTAACGACGCTGGTTATTTTGAGGTAGAAACACCGGTATTACAATCTATCCCTGGAGGTGCTGCCGCAAGACCGTTTGTTACGCACCACAACGCTTTAGACATTCCGTTATACATGCGTATTGCCAACGAGCTTTACTTAAAGCGCTTAATTGTTGGTGGTTTTGACGGGGTTTACGAGTTCTCTAAAAACTTCCGTAACGAAGGGATGGACAGAACGCACAACCCGGAGTTTACAGCTATGGAAATCTATGTGTCTTACAAAGATTATAACTGGATGATGGATTTCTGTGAGCGTTTATTAGAGCATTGTGCTATGGCAGTAAACGGTTCTACAAAAGCTAAATTTGGAGAACACGAAATCGACTTTAAAGCACCTTATGCTCGAGTAACCATGGCCGATTCTATCAAACATTTTACAGGTTTCGATATTACTGGAAAATCAGAAGACGAAATTCGTGCCGCTGCCAAAGGTATGGGTATTGAAGTTGACGATACTATGGGTAAAGGAAAACTGATTGATGAAATTTTTGGTGAAAAATGTGAAGGCAACTACATTCAGCCAACTTTCATCACCGACTACCCTAAAGAAATGAGTCCGTTATGTAAAGAACACCGCGAGAATCCGGATTTAACAGAGCGTTTCGAGTTGATGGTTTGTGGTAAAGAAATTGCCAATGCATATTCTGAATTAAACGACCCTATCGATCAACGTGAGCGTTTTGAGCACCAAATGGAATTAGCTAAAAAAGGTGACGATGAAGCTAACGGGGTTATTGATTACGACTTTTTACGTGCATTAGAATATGGTATGCCTCCTACATCGGGTATGGGTATTGGTATGGACCGATTAATTATGTTCTTAACCAATAATCAATCTATTCAGGAAGTGTTATTCTTCCCGCAAATGAGACCAGAGAAAAAGACAGTTACTTTAAGCGATAACGAAAAGGCTATTTTTGAAGTGTTAAAAGCTAAGAAAAGCCTTCCTTTAAATGTACTTAAAGAAGAAAGCGGTTTAAGCAACAAAGCCTGGGATAAAGGTATTAAAGCCTTAACTAAGCATAAGTTAGCCAATGTTATTAAAACCGATAGCGATTTAATTGTTGAGCTAATTTCTTAAAACTTTTTTATATTAGAGCCTAGTTAAAAACAAAATATAAAATCTGGTAACAGCTTATGATTAAAAAGATAAAAATTGATTTAATTATAGCCGTTACCATTTTTTTTGTCCTTTCTTTAGCTAAACTTTACATCTACAAAGTTTCTAAAGACGAATACGCTTCCGTAATTGATGAAGATATTCAACATACAGGTGAACTTATATCTAAAGAGTTTGAAAACATTATCCACTCGGATATTGCCAGGTTAGAAAATTTAAAAAGTCGCCTGGAATTTACTAATGGTGACTATTTTAAAAACTGGGAACACGATGCCAATTTACTTCTGGAGCAGAATGATTCTTTTAAATTTATTGAATGGATAGACAGCTCAATGATTATCAGAAGCATTTATCCTTCTGAAGAAAACAAAAAAGCACTGAATCTTGATATCTCAACACTAGATTATCGAAGAGACGACTGGCTAAAACATTCTAAAAACGGAACCACAAATATTACGCATTGGTTAGATTTAAAACAATCTGGAGAGGCATTTTTGGTTGATGTCCCTGTATATTTTGATAATAAATTTCAAGGAACAATCACTGCCGGTATGGATTTTAAATCCAATTTCGACCGTTTGGCAAACCATTTGGAAGACCAGTATGTCATAGAATTTTATGACGACAAAGGCTTGGCATTTTATCAATTAAACAGTGCTATAAAACTTAATAGTAAGACCAACCCTGTTTATACTAAAAATTTAACCATTGACTCCGGAGACAACCAAAACTGGCAACTGAATATTTATCCATCAAAAAAACTATTGCTAGCTGAAGGAAACACCATTATAGATGTCGCATTTGTTGTTGGTATATTTTTGGCATTTGTTGTTTCATCCTTAATCTTCTTTTATCTGCAAGCCAAAAAAAGTAGTCGTTTGGCACTGCAATCTAACGAAACCCTTACCAAACTAAACCATACTTTAGAGCAAGAAAAAAACAGAGCTAAAAAAGCGTCGCAGGCTAAAACCGAATTTCTATCAAATATGAGTCATGAAATTCGAACACCCTTACATGCTATTATAGGTTTTATTGAATTACTTAAGAGCGAAAGTTTATCTCCCGTCCATAAAGAATATGTCGATTTAATGGATAAATCCTCAAGCAATCTATTAAGTCTGGTTAATGACATTTTAGATTTCGATAAAATTGAATCTGGAAACACCGAGCTCGAGGAAAACATTTTTACACCTTTAAACAAAATTAAAAAGCTTGTAGATGTTAATCAGTTTCTGTTCGTAAAAAAGAACCTGTACTTAAACACCAACTTTAATGATGTTTCAGGAACAACCGTAATAGGTGATTTAAACAAAATGCTTCAGGTTATTAACAACCTCCTTAAAAACGCCTTAAAATTCACTAAAACGGGCGGTGTAACCATTAGCTATTCTGAAACCGTTATTAAAGATCAGCTTAAACTTGTTATTAGCATTGAAGACACAGGCATTGGGATACCAAAAGACAAACTAAATACCATCTTTAACCGATTCACTCAAATCGAAAATAGTGTCAAAAAAGAACACGAAGGAAGCGGACTTGGTCTTGCCATATGCAAAAACCTAGTAGAAATGATGGGAGGCGATATTAGGGTTGAAAGTGAATTTGAAAAAGGCACCAAATTTACTGTTTCATTTATGTTTAAAATAACCAACGATATTGTTCAAAAGAAAAATCTGGATTTAAAGAAAAGTATTAACGCTTCCGATTTAAACGTACTTATTGTAGACGATAACAATCTAAACATTATTGTTCTTAAAAAATTCTTGCAGGATTTAGGCATTAATGCAGATACAGCAAATAATGGAAAAATAGCTCTCGACCGTTTTAATGAAAAGAAATATCAGCTTATTTTTATGGATATTCACATGCCGGAAATGGATGGTTGGGAAGCCACAAAATATATAAGAGAGGTTGACAACGAGGTTATCATATTTGGTTTATCAGCCAATGTAACTACCGAAGCTATTAACAAAGCCATTGAAAGCGGTATGAACAATTACCTAACCAAACCCTTTAAAAAGGAACGTTTATACAAATTGTTACAATTCCATTTTAACAACGAAACCCAAGTTGTTTAGCTTTTTAATTTTCAATTCATACAAATAAAAAAGCCCAGTAATTTACAATTACTGGGCTTTCACAAACTAACCAACTAAACTTAATTTATTAACTAACTAATAACTTCAATATTAAAAAGTATGAATTTTTAACTTATGAGCATTACTTGTTTCAAATAAACTACTCTGCAAAGATTCAGCTTTTTTCCCATGTACTAAAGATATTTAGAAATGTTTAACACCAAAAAGGTCAATTTTATACCTTCTTTAAGACAAAAACCTATAACTGTTAAAATTTTTAAGAAAAAAAGTGTCTTAACTACACTAAAAAATAATCTTAACCCAACATAAACTTAATATTAGAAGTTAGTTTCTTTTCCATATTTTTATAATATGCCAACAAAAAACCTCTTCTATTTTATATTTTTCATATTCAGTCATTGCTGGGCACAACAAAATATGAATATCTTAAAGAATGGTATCGAAACCCCAAACAACTTAGGCACCCATCATTTTGGTATTTTTAGTTCCAGAATTAGTAGAAATTTTAAAGCTCATGTCCCAGAAAATATCGGGATTAGTTTCAATTCATCAAGTGGAAATGTATTTCATCCCTTTGTTGAAGCCTACTTTCCAAAAAATCCTGAGGTTAGGCTGGAACAAAGCCAAGTAAAATGGCATGACCGCACCTTCTTTTTTCTAGATCAGGAAACTACCCCTGCCCTTTATATGAATATTTTAGTTGATGCTGTAATTAAAGAATTTCGCTTTGCTATCGATATTCCAATAGCAAAACAACATGAACTGGACATTTCATTGCGTTCGCACCTTATTACAAAAGGTAAATATCCTTTATCTGTTTTTACAAGTGATGAATTTATTGAATGGACCCACAGCACAATTATTGGCAAAGAAGACCCTTACGGGCGTCGTTACTATGGGTTAAATCAAGCCAATATTGCATATTTAGACCGCAACGGAAACACTTTAGAACTTCATAACAATGATTTTATTTTTAGTGGAATAGAATTCAACCATTACTTCTACCCTAATTTTAACTTTAACAGAACAAAAGATATTTTCATCAACTTTGGAAGTCATCTAGGATGGAATACTTCAAAATATAACCATTCATTAGATATTGGTATTTCAGCAAATGGTTTAAAAACCTTCGATCTAAAAAACAACTATCAACTTAATTTGGGACTTGCATTCAACCTACTTCGTAAGAACATTATCAACTTTAACGATCCTATCGATTTGGGAAATAATCCTTTTTTAGGCACAGGTGAAGCCGATATAGAACTTACGAAATTCACAAAAAACAATCATTATCATGCCTTTGGAGTTAACTACCAGCTTCAAGGTCGATATAATAAAAAAGAAGAAGCCTCCTACTATCAGCTCATAGGAAAATGGCAGGAAATAAGAGGTGGCTGGCACCATGGCATTTCTACTCTATACAAGACATTAACCTATTGGACCTTCACTTATACCTATGGCTGGAATACAGGTAAACTTTCGGTATATCTTAAGGAAGATTTTCTTGTAAATAACGCAGCAGACCTACAATCTGGCATTAATTTCAGTTTTCCCATTTTTCACAAAAAACACCTCTAACCAAAACATTATCAACTGTTAATAATCGTTAAAGTTTAAATTAACATTAAACCTTTTCATCTTTAGCAGGTCTTAAATGCAAATAAAACTTTTAAACGATGAAAAAAATTATAGCTATCGCAATCGCTTTGATATCACTACAAGGTATTGCACAAGAGAGAAGACAATTTGCAGATCGTATGGAGAGACCTCATAGAATGAACGACCTTACTCCAGAACAAGCCGCAACGCTGAGAACAAAACACATGACCTTGAATTACGATTTAACAAAATCGCAGCAGGACGAAATATATAAATTGAATTTAGAAAATGCCAAGGCTAAAAAGGATATGATGGAGTCTTTAAAAGCTAAAAAAGAAAGTGGTGAATGGCAAAATCCAAGCAGTGAGGAGCGTTATAAAATGATGAATGACCGCTTAGACCATCAAATAGCTGTAAAAGCTAAAATGAAAAATATCTTAACAAAAGAGCAGTATTCTAAATGGGAAGATACTCAGGCTAAGATGAAACAAAGAGCTCAAAAAATGAAAAAAGACATGCCTCAAAGACAATTTGAAGACAAAAGAGATAGAAAATAATATAGTTTAGTTAGTTTTTGACTATAGTTTGGTTGGTTAAAAGCGCGTTTCTGTTGAAACGCGCTTTTTATTTTTATAAGCCTTTTGCAACTTTATTTACCGCATTAATGGTAAAATCTAAATCATCATAAGATAAAGCATCAGTAATAAACCAGGTTTCAAAAGCACTTGGTGCAATATAAACGCCTTCGTTTAATAAACCGTGGAAGAACTTTTTAAAGGTGTCGTTATTTCCTTTAGCCGCCGTTGTAAAATCGACTACCTCAGCTTCATCAAAATGAACGGAAATCATCGATCCAACACGATTTATAGTATGAGTAATATTATTATCTGATAAGACCTTAGCAATGCCTTTGTGCAAATATTCAGTTTTTTCTGCTAAACGGTTGAAAATTTCAGGCTCTTCATTCAATGCTGTTAACATCGCTAAACCTGCGGCCATTGCTAATGGGTTTCCACTTAATGTTCCTGCCTGATATACGGGTCCAAGAGGCGCTAAATGATTCATAATTTCATTTCTGGCAGCAAAAGCTCCAACAGGTAAACCACCACCAATTACCTTTCCAAAACAAACGATATCGGCTTTAATTCCAAATAATTCCTGAGCTCCACCTTTAGCTAAACGGAAACCGGTCATGACCTCATCAAAAATTAACAAGATATTGTTCTCATCACAAACTGTTCTTAATTTTTGTAAAAAGTCATTTTGAGGAGGAACACAGCCCATATTTCCGGCAACTGGCTCAATAATAATACAAGCAATCTCGTTTGGATTGGCAGCAATTAATTCCTTTACGTTATCAATATCATTATAATGAGCTAACAGGGTATCTTTTGCAGTGCCTTGAGTTACTCCTGGACTATTTGGTGTACCAAACGTACTGGCTCCACTACCCGCCTGAATTAAAAACGAATCACTGTGACCATGATAACAACCAGCAAATTTTACAATCTTATCTTTTCCTGTAAATCCGCGAGCCAATCTTACGGCACTCATACAAGCCTCGGTTCCTGAATTTACAAATCTAATTTTATCAATATTTGGCACCATAGAAACAGCCAATTCTGCAATTTCTGTTTCAATTTCGGTTGGCATGCCAAAAGAAGTTCCCTTTTTTGCTTTTTCAACAACAGCATCAACAACCGGTTGATAAGCGTGACCTAAAATCATAGGTCCCCAGGAATTTATATAGTCTATAAGTTTATTACCATCTTCATCATACAAATACGCACCTTTAGCTTCTTTTACAAAAATAGGCGTTCCTCCAACACCCTTAAAAGCTCTTACCGGTGAATTAACACCTCCGGGAATTACCTTTTCTGCTTCGGCAAATAATGCGCTACTGCGTTTATAAATCATATCTGTTTTTATTATTTTAATTTGTTGAAATCAGCAATTCCTGACCAATACTAATATTGGTTCCGTTTAACCCGTTTAATCGCTGAATATTTTGCACCGTCGTATTATATCGTTTAGAAATGGAATACAGTGTATCTCCTTTAAGTACGGTATGAACGGTATTGTTGTTTTGTACGTCTTCTTTTGAATAATCGATGCGTTCGTAAGCTGTCCCTAAAACTTCTTCGTCGTATTTATGTAAATCGTAACGCTCGATTAAACTGATTAATTTATCAGGATACTTTCTATCGGTCGCATAACCCGCTGCTTTAAGTCCGCGAGCCCATGCTTTATAATCACCAGCTTTTTGTTTGAATAAATCAGCGTAACGTTTTCTTTCCGTTAGGAATAACGAGTGATCTCTAAAAGAATATTTAGCATCAACATATTTTCTGAAACATTCCTGATCTTTATCGTCATCGTGATAAATTCTGGCACCCGTCCACTCATGACATTTTATTCCGAAGTGGTTATTAGCTTCAACTGACAAACGTCCGTTTCCTGACCCAGACTCTAATATACCTTGAGCCAAGGTAATACTCGCCGGAATATTATACAGTTGCATTTCGGTTTTAGCAACATCTTTATAAGTATCAATATATTTTTCGGTAGCACTGGCATAAACCTTAGTTTCCTCAACTGGTTTTGTTTCAACAGGTTTTGTGTTAGTTTCACGTTCTCGAACTACAACCCGCTCGGTAGTTGGTTTTGTTCGTTTTGTTGTCGTGGCTACTTTTTTAGTTTTACAACTTGTTAGTACAGCTAACAGAGATAATACAACCCAAAATTTATTCATTCTTATATTTCTATTAATGGTAAATGTTTCTTTTTTAAAACCGCATTCATCCCTGAAATACCTTGTAAGCCTCCGGTATGAATGACTAATATTTTTGCTCCCTCAGGAAAATAGCCCTGATTTATTAATTCCTGAATACCAAACATCATTTTTCCAGTATAAACAGGATCTAAAGGGATCTGATTTTGCTCTTTGAACACATTTATAAAATGCACCAATTCCTGATTAATCTTAGCATAACCTCCAAAATGGTAATCGGTTATTAATTTCCAGTTGGATTTCGACACAAATTTACTAATATCTTCCTTTAAAAAATCGCCTTTTAAAGCGGGAAATCCTAAAACTTGTTGACCAGGTTTTGAACAATTTATCAATCCAGAAATAGTTCCTCCCGTACCAACAGGACAACAGACATAATCGAACATATCGTCCTCTTCAGTTAAAATTTCTTCACAGCCTTTTACTGCCTGAATATTGGTTCCTCCTTCAGGCACCAAATAAAAGGCTCCGAATTTCTCCTTTAACTGATTAATAAAGTCTTCAGAAGTCTTTTCCCTATATGCTTCACGACTTACAAATTCAAATTGCATACCGCAAGATTTTGCAAATTTTAAGGTAGGATTATCTTCAATTTTAGACTCTAATTCTTCCCCTCGGATTATGCCAATACTTTTAAATCTGCAAACTTTTCCAGCCGAAGCCACTGCAGCAATATGATTTGAAAACGCCCCTCCAAAAGTCAACAGCGTTTTAAATCCTAACTTATCAGCTTCAAGAATATTGTATTTTAGTTTGCGATATTTATTCCCGGATACAAAATCATGAATCCGGTCTTCGCGTTTTATAAACACTTCTATTCCTAGTACATTAGGAAGATTTACTTTCTGATTGACGCTTTGATCTAATTGAAATATCATAACTGCGAAGATACTTTAAAAAACTCCAAAATGGACGATGCTTTAAATAATCTAAATCAAATTCATTTGCAAAAGCCTCTCGTTCAAACGAAATATTTCTGTAAGCCAAATGCCAGGTTTTGTATTGAAATAATCGTATCAAAAACTCAATACCATAAAAGAGATAGAAAAACACAATCAACAATTCCAGTTGTTGTTTTAAGTGAATATGTTCGTGATTTATAAAAACACTATTTGTTTTAAGGTGTTTATCATTTAAAAACACAAAAGGGAACAAGGTTATTCCCGAATACCCTTTTGGAACCATATATTTTGAAATTATAATCACTTCTTTTTAAAAATCTGAACTTTACCAAAAATATTACAAATCTCATAAAATACAGTACTTTTACCCCTATGAAAAAGATAATACCTATTGAAGAAGGCGATTATTACCTAACCCCGGAAGGCTATCGTTGTTTTACTGAACAATACCATTTAAAACGTGGCTATTGCTGCGAAAGTGGTTGCAGACATTGTCCGTATGGGTTTAATGCTAAAACCAACAAACAAGAACGCTAAACCAGAACACCTGTAAACCAATTACTTGGTACGATTCTTGATGCTTTTTATATAATTTAACTGACAACAAAGGCTGTGTTAAAACTTTACTTTGTTTAAATTATTCACTTTTAGTTTATTAAATTTACTATAACTATAAAAAAATTGCATCATGAAACATGTACTTAAAATTGCTCCGATTTTGGCACTTCTCTTTGTTGTAACCTCATGTAGCTCGATTAAAGTTGCTACAGATTACGATAAGAATGCCAATTTTACTACGTATAAAACATTTGCCTTTTACAAAACGGGTATCGATAAAGCTGAAATTAACGATTTAGACAAACGCCGAATTTTACG
This sequence comes from Aestuariibaculum lutulentum, assembly GCF_032926325.1. Taxonomy (NCBI): domain Bacteria; kingdom Pseudomonadati; phylum Bacteroidota; class Flavobacteriia; order Flavobacteriales; family Flavobacteriaceae; genus Aestuariibaculum; species Aestuariibaculum lutulentum. Next base: position 2,177,737 of record NZ_CP136709.1, on the reverse strand, counting down.
CGCCATTGAAGCCGAGCTATTAGCAAAAGGCTTCACAAAATCTGAAAATCCTGATTTATTAGTTAGCCTATTTACAAAATCTAACCAACGTGTCGATGTTTACAATAACGCCTGGGGCTATGGTGCCTGGGGTTGGGGCGGCTGGGGTCCTTATGGCGCAGGTTTTGGTCCAGGTTGGGGCTGGGGTTGGAATCAGCCAACGGCAACTACTAGTACAGAAGGTGTTTTATATATTGACCTAATAGATGCTAACAAAAAGGAACTGGTTTGGCAAGGCATGGGAACTGGCTACCTAACACAAAATATGGAAAAGAAAGAAGCCCTTATAAAAGAGTTTGTAGCAGAGATATTAGCTGAATATCCTCCGGGACAAAAAAAATAATCAAGTATAAAAAGCAACTTTACAAAGTTGCTTTTTTGTTTTATTTAACACGCTATCATCAATCATGTTTTACATAATTTGTATCTTTATTTTACAACTAAAACTAAAAACATGACACCAAACAATGTGGAATCTAATCCTATTTTAGATCGTCTACCAAAACATCTTTTACAGTATATAAAACCCCAGAATTACGAGCATTATTCTGCGATCGACCAGGCTGTTTGGCGCTACGTGATGCGTAAAAATGTAGACTTCTTAAGTTCGGTAGCGCATAAATCGTATTTAGAAGGTTTAAAACAAACCGGCATTTCTATCGATAGTATACCGAACATGTACGGCATGAACCGCATTTTAAAAGACATTGGCTGGGCTGCCGTAGCTGTAGATGGCTTTATCCCTCCTAATGCGTTTATGGAATTTCAGGCATACAATGTTCTGGTTATTGCAAGTGACATTAGACAATTAGAACATATTGAATATACACCTGCTCCCGATATTATTCATGAAGGTGCAGGGCACGCTCCCATTATTGCAAATCCGGAATATGCTGAATATTTACGCCGATTTGGAGAAATTGGCTGCAAAGCGATTTCTTCGGCTAAAGATTATGAACTTTATGAAGCCGTTAGACATCTATCCATAATAAAGGAGGCACCTAATTCTTCAAAAGAAGCGATTACTGAAGCAGAACAAAAAGTAGAAGATTTACAGCAAAACATGGGTGACCCCAGTGAAATGGCACTCATTAGAAATCTACATTGGTGGACCGTTGAGTATGGCTTAATCGGCTCGATTGAAAATCCAAAAATTTATGGCGCCGGACTCTTATCATCTATTGGTGAAAGTGCCTGGTGTATGACAGATGCTGTAGAAAAACTACCGTATACCATTGAAGCTACGTATCAGGATTTCGATATTACCAAACCGCAACCTCAACTTTATGTAACGCCAAATTTTGCGCATTTAAGTCTGGTTTTAGAAACCTTTGCCAACACTATGGCATTACGTAAAGGCGGACTCATGGGTGTTAATAAATTAATTACTTCAAACGCATTAGGAACTATAGAATTAAGCACCGGCATACAAGTTTCAGGAATATTTACTGATGTCATTGAAGACAATGGCTTACCAATTTACATTCAAACTACAGGTCCTTCGGCTCTAGCCTATCGAGAAAAAGAGCTGGTTGGTCATGGTACACTTACCCATGGCAAAGGATTTGGTTCTCCTATTGGAAAACTGAAAGGCATCAATCTCGCTATTGAAGATATGAGCCCTAGAGATTTAAAAGCTTATAATATTTTTGAAGAAGAAGCCGTAACACTTGAATTTGAAGGCGATATTATTGTTTCGGGTGAAATCATTACCGGCAAACGAAACCTTCAAGGTAAAATCATTCTCATTAGTTTTAAAAACTGTACCGTAACACATCACAGTAAAGTATTATTTAAACCGGAATGGGGCGTTTACGATATGGCGGTTGGTAAATCGGTAGTTTCTGCATATTCTGGTCCTGCCGACCTAAACAGTTTCGATTTAATTACGCATAAACCAACTTCTGAGACTATTCATATTAAAAAAACAGAAAATCAATTAAAATTAGAATCACTTTATCAACAAGTTAGAGATTACCGCGACGGTAAAAACAAAACTATTTCACGAACTAAGGTACTCGATGAACTTATTGAGCATTTCCCAACGGATTGGTTACTTCCTGTTGAGTTATATGAATTGGCTTTCAAAGGCAATGAAACGCTATTATGCGAACGCATACTAAATCACTTGGAACATATAAAACAAAACAAACCCCAAGTTGGCAAACTCATTGATGATGGTCTGGAAATTATTAAGAATACAGTAAAAGTATAATTATTTGAATCGTTGTAAAGTATATTTGGTGAACTTACTCAGAACAAGTGTCCCGCTAATTTTGGCGCGTTCGCTAAGTAGTGTATCCCAGTTTTCGGTATGTTCCCAAAGTACTTTTTTCATTTGCTTCAAGGCTTCCGGATTATAACCTGCTAATTTTTCAGCGAAACTTTCAACAGCTTTATCTAACGCGATAATATCTTCAAAAACTTCTGCAAAAAGACCGTTTTCCTTAGCCCATTCCGAAGTAAAAAAAGTTTCCGCATTCAGGGTCATCTGCGACATGGCATTTAATCCAATTCGGCGTGTCACAGCGGGTTCAATAACAAACGGTCCGATACCAATACTTAATTCACTTAGCTTAACGGATGCAAATTGGGTTGCGAAGCAATAATCGGTAGCAGCAGCCAAACCGACGCCACCTCCAACTGCTTTTCCTTGGATACGCCCTATAATTAACTTAGGACTTTTTCGCATGGCATTAATAACTTTAGCAAAACCAGAAAAAAACTGCTCACCAGTTTTGGCATCTTCAATTGCAATTAATTCGTTAAAGCTGGCACCCGCACAAAAAGTTCTGTCACCACCACTTTTTAAAACCAGTACAGAAATAGTTTCATCGTTTCCTGCTTTTACAATGGTTTCTTCTAATTCAGACAACACATCGCTGGGCATAGCATTGTGCTGCGGATGATAAAATTCAATATATCCTACTTTATTTTTAACTTCTAAAGTAACGTAAGCCTGATTCATAAATATTCCTTTTCGGGATGAAGATACGTAAAAAACTAAAGTTTCAAATTCTTCAGCTCATCGCCCTTCATTATGGGGGTGTTATCGTATTGCAAAGTCCAGCCCAAAGAATTAGTTAAAATATAGAGTTTAGATAATTCACTTACCAATCTGTTTTTCGCATTAGATTTAATCTCTGAGGCTTCAATTTTCTCCTGTAATGTTTTGTTTATTATACTTTTAATATCATTATAATCTTTAGCTTCAAAAGGATTAAAAAACCCAAACTGAACATCGTAATATTCTATATCAGGATAAATTTTCACTTCTTCTTCCGGAATACGTAAAATCGTTAAGGTTTTATGTTTTTCATCAATTTTAAATTCCAGTTTACTTAAATCGTAGGCCACAGTAACATCGGCATTCACAACAACCAATGCTGTTTTTTCAGAAGTAAAATAATCACCTAATATTTCCTTGGAATTTTTGTAGTTGTAAATTTCACTAAAACGCCCTTCGGTAACCACCAGTTTACCGACATTTTTAATTTCCTTTTCAATAAGGGCACTATGCTCTTTAAGCGTAATGTCCTCCTGACGCTTATCTTCACAATATTTTATAACCAGTAAAACGAATAGAGTAATAAAGACTCCTAATAATATTTTTCGCATCCCTAAAATTAAATATTATTTTAGAATTTAAAAGTGGTGAAATGCGAAATATTTAGGCAAAAAAAAACACTAGTTGCTTCGACATATAAAGCCTAACTAATGTAATTTTGATTAATAGCAATACAAAGATAGAAGTGTAATTTAGAAATTAGATTAAGTAAATATTATGCTTATTTTAATTTAAAATGAACTTTGTTTTGTTTGCGTCTAACTAATAAAATTTAGATGAAAAAACACTAGTTGCTTCGACATAAAAAGCCTAACTAATGCAAAAATCAACTAATTCTAAACAGTTGTAAAATTCGGTTAATTACTTTGAGAAACTATTACCCAAAAGTTATAAAAAGGTTATTGGTTTATAAACATAAAAAAACATCAACCGCATAATCGAATTTTCGAGCCCCGCAATTGATGTTTCTAATATGAATTGATTAATAGCTTAATAAAATTAATTCATTTTAGTTAACAGATGTGAACTTTTCGATTAAGTGTTATAAAAAAAGACCATCCGCAATACCTCACAACACGTTGTTAACCAATATATTATAATTAAGACTTATTCCCACATAACTTATAGGTTTTGTACTATTAATTTTAGAATTTTATGTGATTAAATTTATTTTGAATCTCTTCTTTTTTAATTTCAAGACGTCCCAAAAAGGTTTTATGCGCTTCAGAATCTGGATTAAATGGTTTATGCTGAAGTCCTTTTTGAATCTCATTTACAGATTCCATCGTTTTTTGTGCTTCCTTTGAAATCCAGATACTGCAAAATTTTTCCCAGATATAATCAACAGCTACCGAACTTGGATGCAACATATCGTCGTTATAAAAACGGTAATCGCGAAGTTCGTCCATCATGATTTCAAATGATGGAAAATAAAACACATTCTCCTGATTCACCAACTGATGAATGGCAGAAATGAGATGCGCCTTACTTTGTGCATTTTCAACAAAACCATCTTTTATGTGACGTACCGGTGATACTGTAAAGATGATATTTGCTTTCGGGTTAACCGACTTAATCATCCTTTTAATTTCCTCCAAAGACACTTTAACCTCTTCAACTGTCAACAACACTTTATCAAATTGCCTTTGTGGTACTTTATGGCAATTCGCTACAAAAGCATTCGTTTCTTTAAAACGATACAACCACGCCGTCCCTAAGGTAATAATAAGATGTGTCGTGGAATAAATCTGTTCATGAGTTTGTTGGATTGCCTCATTCAAATTCTTTAGCAAATCTCCTTTTGAAGTATGACTTAATTTAGAATGCGCATCAAAACAATGCCATTGTTCATTATGAAACAACAAATCAGACTCCAAATAAACTTTATTATGAACTGCTCTGTTCACTAAAGTTTCAATGGCTTTGGGATTAAACAAAATACCAAACGGATTTTGAAGACTTTTAAATTTATAATAGCTAAATTTCTTTCCTATATTTTCAACAAAACACGAACCTAACAATAATAGGTTGGAATCATAATCTATCAGATTATTGGTTTGTTGTTTTAATGGTATTTCGGTTTGGAACTTCATATAAAAAAGATTCCCGCTTTCGCGGGAATATTAATTTATTAAGCAATAAAATCTTTAGCTTTTTCTAAGGCTTCCTGAATTCCTGCTGGGTTTTTACCTCCAGCAGTTGCAAAGAACGGCTGGCCACCGCCACCACCTTGAATATACTTACCAAGATCTCTAACTACCTGACCGGCATTTAAGCCTTTATCGGCTACCAGATTTTTAGAAATATAACAAGACAATAAAGCTTTACCATCGTTTTCAGCTGCTAACAATAAAAATAAATTATCAACTTCGCCTCCTATTTCAAACGCCACATCTTTAATTCCTGCTGCATCCAGATCCAATTGCTTTGCTAAAAATTGAACACCGTTAACTTCGGTTAATTCGCTTTTAAGCTCTCCCTTAACATTCTTAGCTTTATCTTTTAACAAGGCTTCAATTTGCTTTTTAAGACCTGCATTTTCATCTTGTAAATTCTGTAAGGCTTTAACCGGCTCCTGAGCATTGTTAAGTAAAGCCTTCATTTCGAAATACGCTTGGTTATTATCGAAATAAAATTCTTTTGCTGCATCGTGAGTAATAGCTTCTATACGACGAATACCTGCCGCTACAGCTCCTTCTGAAACAATTTTAAAATGCCAGATATCTGAAGTGTTTTTTACGTGCGTTCCCCCACAAAGCTCGATAGATTGTCCAAATCGAATCGCACGAACCGTATCGCCGTACTTCTCTCCGAATAAACTCATGGCACCTTCTGCAATGGCTTCTTCCTTTGGAATATTTCGTTTTTCTTCTAATGGCAATTTACCTTCGATACGCGCGTTAACAAAATTTTCAACATCACGTAACTCTTCATCAGTTAATTTTGAAAAATGAGAAAAGTCAAAACGTAATGATTTACTTTGTACCGCACTACCTTTTTGTTCTACATGCGTTCCTAATATTTCACGTAAGGCCTGATGTAATAAGTGCGTTGCCGAGTGATTAGCTTCGGTACGCGCACGTTCTTCATCATCTACAATAGCTTTAAAAGTACCATTTACATCTTCAGGAAGTTCTTTTGCAAAATGAATAATAACGTTGTTCTCCTTCTTTGTATCTAAAATATAAGTTACATCTCCATTAGCCGCTTCAATATATCCTTTATCTCCAACTTGTCCTCCTCCTTCTGGATAAAATGGTGTAATGTTGAATACCAACTGGTACATTTCCCCATCCTTTTTAGACACTACTTTTCTGTATCGTGTAATTTTCACATTAGCAGTAAGTGTATCATACCCAACAAATTCTTCATCGGCATCGTCGTAAAGAATTGTCCAATCGTCTGTACTCATTTCACTCGCTGCACGTGAACGTGTTTTTTGTTTTTCAAGCTGAACTTTGAATCCTTCCTGATCTAACTTTAAACCTTTTTCATTAAGAATAAGCGCGGTTAAATCGATTGGAAAGCCATAAGTATCGTATAATTCGAAGGCTTTTTCACCCGAAACGGTATCACCTTTAGTTTCATCAACAATACGGTTTAATAAGACTAAACCTTGCTCTAAGGTTCTTAAGAATGAATTTTCTTCTTCCTTAATAACATTTTCAACAATTTGTTTTTGCGATTTAATCTCCGGGAACGCATGTCCCATTTTTTGAGCCAATACCTCAACCAAACGGTAAATAAATGGCTCTTTTTTATCTAGGAAAGTGAATCCGTAACGCACGGCACGACGTAAAATTCTACGAATTACGTAACCCGCACCTGTATTGCTTGGTAACTGCCCATCTGCAATAGCAAAGGCTACAGCACGCACGTGATCTGAAATAACTCGAATCGCAATATCGGTTTTTTCATCTTTTCCGTATTCTTTATGTGTAATGGCTTCAATCTCTCTAATAATTGGCGTAAACACATCGGTATCGTAGTTTGATTGTTTTCCTTGTAAAACCATACATAAACGCTCAAAACCCATTCCGGTATCGATATGTTTATCTGGAAGACTTTCTAAGCTTCCATTCGCTTTACGGTTGTATTGCATGAATACCAGATTCCAGATTTCAACCACCTGCGGGTGATCCATATTTACTAAATCTTTACCTGCTATTTTTGCCTTTTCTGCAGCCGAACGAATATCTACATGAATCTCGCTACATGGTCCGCATGGTCCCTGGTCTCCCATTTCCCAGAAGTTATCCTTCTTGTTCCCCATTAAAATACGATCTTCAGGAACAAACTGCTTCCATAACTCGTAAGCTTCGGTATCCATCCCTAGACCATCTTCCTTATCACCTTCAAAAACGGTTACATATAAAATATCTTTATCGACACCAAACTCTTCGGTAAGTAACTCCCAAGCCCAAGCAATCGCCTCCTTTTTAAAGTAATCACCAAAACTCCAGTTTCCTAACATTTCGAATAAGGTATGGTGATAGGTATCGTACCCTACTTCTTCTAAATCGTTATGCTTTCCTGAAACACGTAAACACTTTTGTGTGTCGGCAATACGATTGCTTTTAGGCACGGCATTTCCTAAGAAATACTCTTTAAAAGGTGCCATACCCGCATTGATAAACATTAGGGTTGGATCGTCTTTTAACACCATAGGTGCCGATGGTACAATTGTGTGTTTTTTTTCTTCAAAAAAACTTAAAAACTTAGATCGAATATCTTGTGACTTCATTTATATAAAATGGTTACTATGTTTATTAAATTACATTAATTACAAAACAAATTTTTATCTTTACTTCCTTGACAAAATCAAACTTATAAAAACTACTTTACATTTGCTATCCTTAGGGTTCACTTCTAATAATAATTCAAATGTTTGGTCGTTTGCTTTAAGAAAAAACAAATTCGAATTGCATTTAATATAAAGTGCAAAAATAGAATAAATTAAGAAATGAGTAAGGTAAAATATTATTACGATTCAGAATCGTTATCATATAAGAAAATAGAACGCAAAAAAAGGACAACTTTAAAGTATGCTTTTGTGTTTATATTGGGAGCTGCTCTTTTTGGTTTTCTGTTTGTTTTTATTGCAAGTCAATATATCGAATCGCCTAAAGAGCGTGCTTTAAAGCGTGAACTACAAAATTCTCAATTACAATTTGAATTATTAAACAAAAAAATGGCGGAAGCCGAAGCCGTTTTAACCGATATTGCCGATCGTGACAATAATATCTACCGCGTTTATTTTGAAGCCAACCCTATTCCGGAAGAACAACGCAAAGCTGGTTTTGGGGGTATTAACCGTTATAAAAACTTAGAGGGCTTCGATAATTCGAAACTGATTATAGAAAGTAACAAGCGATTAGACATCTTACAAAAACAGATTGTTGTACAATCGAAATCACTGGATGAAATTACTAAACTTGCTGAAGAAAAAGAAAAATTACTGGCAGCCATCCCTGCAATTCAACCGGTAAGCAATAAAGAACTAACACGTATGGCTTCGGGTTACGGTATGCGTTCAGATCCTTTTACTAAAGTTCGAAAAATGCACTGGGGTATGGATTTTACCGCCCCTCGAGGCACACCTATTTATGCCAGTGGAGACGGCGTTGTTGAACGTGCCGACAATGGCTCCAGTGGTTACGGAAACCATATTCGCATTAATCACGGCTATGGTTACGTTAGTTTGTATGCCCATTTGTATAAATACAATGTTAAAAAAAATCAGAAAGTACAACGCGGCGACCTTATAGGTTTTGTGGGTAGTACCGGTCGCTCTGAAGCACCACATTTACACTACGAAATATTTAAGGACGGGCAACGTATAAACCCTATTAATTTCTACTACGGAAGTTTAACTGCCGAAGAGTTTAACGAGTTATTAGAACACGCCTCAATGGAAAACCAATCATTAGACTAATGCAAATAGAACTACCCGAAAAACGTTATTATAGTATTGGCGAAGTTGCTAAGGCATTTAATGTGAACACCTCGTTAATACGCTTTTGGGAAAAAGAATTTGATGCTCTTAAACCCAAGAAAAATGCCAAAGGTAACCGTAAGTTTACACCAGAGGACATTAAAAACCTGAAACTTATTTACCATTTGGTTAAAGAACGTGGGTTTACTCTTGAAGGTGCCAAAATACATTTAAAAGAAGGCAAAAAAGACACCCTGTCCAATTTTGAAATTATAAGTAAACTCGAAGAAGTTAAAAATCAGCTTATAAAAATTAAAGAGCACCTTTAATTATTAACTTTTAGAAATTCTTTTTTAGATGAAGTAACATTCAGAAAAAAAGTGCGTCTAACAATCGTTAATTAAAAACACATTAAACTTATATAATTATGAAAAAATGGTTACCGTGGATTATTGTTGCAATAATTGTTTTCGGATTATACTCATGGGGTAAAGGCTTTAACAATACAGCTGTTACTCTAAACGAAAATGTTGGTGAAGCCTGGGGTAATGTACAAACCTCTTACCAACGTAGAAATGACCTTATTGGTAATTTAGTAAATACCGTAAAAGGAGCAGCCGATTTTGAACGCAAAACCCTTACCGATGTTATTGAAGCACGTGCTAAAGCTACGTCAATCAGCATCGATCCTAACAATATTACACCAGAACAATTAGCCCAGTACAACCAGGTGCAAGGTGGCTTAAGTGGTGCGTTAAAAAGTTTATTAGTAACCGTAGAGCGTTACCCGGAACTGAAAGCCAATCAGAATTTCTTAAAGCTTCAGGACGAATTAACAAGCACGGAGAACACCATTCAAACGGCAAGAACACGTTACAACGAAGCTATTAAACCTTATAATGTTCATATAAAAACATTTCCAAATTCGTTATTGGCTGGTATATTAAACTTCGATAGCAAACCGTATTTTGATGCAGAAGTAGGTGCAGAAAAACCTGTGGATGTAGAATTCGATTTTAACTAAAATACCATGTCTAAAGTAGAAGATTTCCTTACTGAAAGCGAAGAACAGGAAGTCGTAGAAGCCATACGCAAAGCCGAGTTAAAAACCTCTGGTGAAATTCGGGTACACCTTGAAAAAACATCAAAAGGTGATGCCTACAAACGTGCCTTGGAAGTTTTTCATTTATTAAAAATGGATAACACCAAAGAACAAAATGGCGTTTTAATCTATGTGGCTGTAGAAGATAAGGCTTTCGTAATTTGTGGCGATAAAGGCATCAACGATGTGGTACCTAAAGACTTCTGGAATAGCACGAAGGATATTATACAGTCACATTTTAAAACCGGTAACTTTAAGCAAGGTCTGGTTGATGGTGTTTTAAAAGCAGGCAAAGAACTCGAAACACATTTCCCCTGGCAACATGGTGATGTTAACGAACTGTCGAACGACATTTCTAAAGGCTAAAAAACATGCAATTTTTCAAAACATTAACCCATTTGAAGACCTTTATCGTAACACTAACGCTCATCCTATTTGTTGGAAACCTTGGATTTGCCCAATTCAATATACCCGAAATACCAAAAGAGCAAACCAGTGTTTACGATTATGTAGGTTTACTTTCTAATAACGAAAAATCGAACTTAGAGCGTAAACTCATTAAATATTCCGATACCACCTCAACACAAATTGTAGTGGCTATTATTGGATCAACGAACGGTGAAAATATTGGTTTATTAACACCCCGCTGGGCACACCAATGGGGCATTGGACAAGCTAAGGAAGATAACGGTGTTTTTATTTTATTAGCGAGAGACGATCGCAAAATATGGATTTCTCCCGGCTATGGTGTTGAAGATAGATTGACTGCTGGTATTGTTGGTGAAATTGTTAGAAATGTTATTATCCCCGAATTTAAATCAGGAGATTACTATCAAGGCTTAAATAAAGGTACCGATGCTATTTTTGACGTCCTTAACGGAGCTTATAAAGGCACACGTAAGACAGATACCAAAAAGGATAATTCGAAATTCTTTTTCATATTAATCATTATCATCTTTATCGTTATTGCCCTTTCCAAAAACAAACGTGGAGGTGGTAATAATCATAGAGGCGGAAACAGACATGGCGGTTTCGACATTTGGGATGCCATCATTCTGAGTAACATGGGACGTGGCGGATTTGGTGGAAGCTCCGGCGGAGGTTTTTCCGGTGGCGGCGGATTTGGTGGTGGTTTCGGAGGCGGCGGTTTCTCAGGAGGAGGCGCTGGTGGAAGCTGGTAACAACAAAACATAAAAAAAGCGCTGAATGGTATTCAGCGCTTTTTTTATATCTATTAATTATTATTTCTTACGCATATATACGCTTACCGGAACCCCTGTAAAATCGAAGTGTTCACGAAGTTTATTTTCTAAGAAACGTTTGTACGGATCTTTAACATATTGTGGCAAGTTACAGAAAAATGCAAACTGTGGTTGCGGTGTTGGTAACTGCATCACGTATTTAATTTTAACGAATTTACCTTTATATGCCGGTGGCGGATAATTCTCTATAAGCGGTAAAAAGATTTCGTTAAGCGTACTGGTTTTAATTTTCTTCGTACGGTTTTGATATACTTCAACAGCTGTTTCAATAGCTTTATAAATACGTTGTTTGGTCATTGCTGAAATGAAAACAATGGGCACATCCGTAAATGGAGCTATTTGTTTTCTAATCGCTTTCTCGTATTCTTTGGTCGATTTGTGATCTTTCTCTACTAAATCCCACTTATTCACTAAAATCACGATCCCCTTACGGTTACGTTCGGCTAACCAGAAAATATTTTGTACTTGTCCGTCAAATCCACGATTCGCATCTAAAACCAACAAACACACATCGGCATGTTCGATAGCACGTACACTACGCATTACCGAATAGAATTCTAAATCTTCTTTTACTTTCGATTTACGACGGATTCCAGCGGTATCGACCAAGTTAAATTCAAATCCAAAACGGTTATATTTTGTATCAATCGCATCACGAGTTGTTCCTGCAATATCAGTTACGATATAACGATCTTCACCAATTAAAGCGTTAATGAATGATGATTTCCCTGCATTTGGACGACCAACCACAGCAAAACGTGGTAACTCACTCTCTTCTACTTCTTCCTTTTCTGGTAAAGCAGCCACAACAGCATCCAACAAATCTCCTGTTCCGCTACCGTTAATACCTGCAACGGTATAATATTCACCTAAACCTAAGGCATAAAACTCTACAGCATCTTCAGCACGCTTCGCATTATCTACCTTGTTAACCACTAAAAACACAGGCTTATCAACACGTCTTAATAAGTTAGCTACATCTTCGTCCATTCCAGTTACCCCAGACTCAACATCAACCATAAAGATAATCGCATCGGCTTCATCGATAGCCAATTCTACCTGCTTATCAATTTCAGCTTCAAAAATATCGTCGCTACCAACAACATATCCACCAGTATCAATAAGAGAAAACTCCTTTCCATTCCAGTCGGTTTTTCCGTAATGTCTATCTCTTGTCACACCACTTACGGCATCAACAATAGCTTCTCTACGTTGAATTAAGCGATTAAAAAACGTTGATTTACCAACATTTGGACGACCTACTATAGCTACAATATTGCTCATATTCTCTTATGATAAAGCAGTTTCACAACTGACTTGATTACTATTTAAATTTTTTGCAAAAATAGGAAATATACATTAGCTAATCTTCTTTTTTAGAAAAGATTAAAAATGTTTTCATTTTAAGTAAATATCGCTAATTTATGCGAATAAAAACCGACAAACTATGTCTACTACCAACGACATTATTTTACGTCCCAGATTTAAATTTGAAAAACCTGAAAAGCATCAAGTGCTTTTACAATTATTTAAAGACGCTAAAACCAACCAATCTGATTTTATAATTGTGGTTGTAGACGGTCATGTGTTTATAAAATACCCTAAACACAAACAGCATTTCTGGTCACCTCAACTTCATCTGGAGATTAACGAAATAACCAACGATACTTCTGAAGTAAAAGGATTGTTCGGACCTAACCCAACGGTATGGACCTTTTTTATGTTTGTTCACTTCTTTTTAGCAGGTACTTTTATAGCTTTAGGCATCTGGGCTTATAGTAATTGGGTGATAAAAACAAGTGTTTTTCCCCAATTAAGTGGTATGGCTATTATAATTGTAGCCTGGATTGGGCTTTATATTGCCGGAACCTTTGGAAAAATATCGAGTAAAGAGGATATGCTTGCCCTTAAAGATTTTATGAACAAAACATTAAATCAAAATTACTTTTGATTGTACCCGAAACGTCTTAACTGATTTTGATTACTACGCCAGTTTTTATTCACTTTCACATAGGTTTCCAAGTGAATTTGTTTCCCGAAGAAAGCTTCCAAATCTTTTCTGGCTTCAACACCAACACGTTTTAAAGCACTTCCTTTATGCCCGATAATGATTCCTTTTTGAGTATCGCGCTCTACCATGATTACGGCACGCACACGAATAATATCATCCTCTTCTAAAAACTCTTCAGTTTCGATTTCTACAGCATAAGGAATTTCCTTTTTGTAATGCAGAAGAATTTTTTCGCGAATGGTTTCGTTAATAAAGAAACGTTCAGGTTTGTCGGTAAGCTGATCTTTAGGATAGAATGCCGGTGACTCTGGTAATAATTCAATAATTCGGTTGAATACTTCCTGAACATTGAATCCTTCTAATGCTGAAATAGGGAAAATTTCGGCGTTAGGTACTTTCTCTGCCCAAAGCTGTACCTGTTCTTCCAATTGTTCCTGATTAGAGGTATCAATTTTATTTAACAGTAGTAATACCGGTGTTTTTGAATTGGTAATTTTATTAAAGAAGGCTTCATCTTTTAATTCCTTCTCCCCGATTTCAACCATATAAAGTAGTACATCGGCATCTTCGAAAGCAGATTTTACGAAATCCATCATCGATTCCTGTAACTCATACGCTGGCTTAATAATACCCGGTGTATCTGATAATACCACCTGAAAATCATCACCATTTACAATACCTAAAATTCTATGGCGTGTGGTTTGGGCTTTCGATGTGATGATTGATAATTTTTCACCTACAAAGGCATTCATTAATGTAGACTTCCCCACATTTGGATTTCCTATAATATTTACAAAACCGGCTTTATGACTCATAACTACTCTTCATTTTCTTGCTGCAAATTTACAACCTTGATTTGTTAATTGTACTATAATGCACGGTTATAAACGCAAAAAGCAGAAAAATAAATTTTCTGCTTTTTAATATATCGGTTAAAAACCTTTTAATTACTTAACAACCTCTAATAATTCTACTTCAAAAACTAATGTAGAGAAAGGTTTGATTTTTGGTCCTTGTTGTCTGAAACCGTAAGCTAAATCCTGTGGAATGTAGAATTTATATTTAGAACCTACAGACATTAACTGTAAACCTTCTGTCCATCCTGGAATTACCTGTCCCACTCCAAACTGAGTTGGCTCTCCACGATCTACAGAGCTATCGAAAACAGTTCCGTCGATTAATGTACCGTGGTAGTGAACTTTTACTCTTGAAGTTGCTGTTGGCTTCTCTCCTGTTCCTTCTTTAATAACTTCGTATTGTAAACCGCTATCGGTTACTTTTACGCCATCTTTAGCTTTATTTTCTTCTAAGAATTTTTCACCTTCTGCCTTGTTTTCAGCGAATTTCTCCTCAGCCTGCTTTTTCATATCCTCCTCTTGCTTCTTTCTGGCTTCAGCTTGTTTCTTTTGGAAATATTTACTTAAAACCATTTGCACTTGCTCTTCTGCAATTAATACATCAGAAGAATCAGATGCATTCATAAACCCTTGCATAAAGATTTCTCTATCAACTTCTGAAGCATTCGCATTAATGTTACGGGCTACATCCATCCCTATCGCATAACTTACAGAATCTATTTCTGTTTTCAACGCTTTATTAGGAACGCCTCCATTTTGATTACAAGACACCATTGCTAATCCAGCTGCCGCAACACCTAAACATTTAATTAATTTCATTATATTATTTTTTATTAGTTTAAAAATTCGAAGGCTAAAGTAACAAATTTAATATCAGATAGCAGATAGATTTTTGCTATTTTTTAACGAAACAAACGTAAAAATTACCCTTTTTAAAAGACCTCAAACACTTTTAAAATACTTTTAAGCCCTAAAAAAATGGTAATCGCCAGAATGACGATTCCTAAAACATTTTGCTTTAAACTATTCTTATAAATTCCTAATACCGAAGTTCGGTTCATTACCCAAATCAAAAAGCCAGCAACCACAGGCAATAATATCCCATTTGCTACCTGAGCAAATTTGATGATTTCGATAGATTTAATTCCTAATGAAGAAGAAGCAATTCCAAAAATTAAAATAAACCCCCAGATGCTTCTGAAACGTATTGATTTTAAATTACTAGTCCATCCTAAACAACCACACGCCACATAAGCCGCCGCTAAAGGCGCTGTAATGGCACTGGTGATTCCAGCAGCAAACAATCCAATAGCCAAAAAGTATTTTGAATAAGCTCCAAATAAAGGCTCTAAACCTTTAGCCAAATCGGCTGCACTATTAATATCTTCAGTTTGTATAGCGGCTGAAGACACGATGACGCTCATAGACACCAATCCACCAAGGATTACCGCTACTATGGTATCTTTTCTGGCATATTTCAAATCGCTTTTATCATGCCATTTTTCTTTAACCAACGAGGCATGTAAAAACAAATTATAAGGTACAACGGTAGTCCCAATTAAACCTATAATGGTAAAAATGCTATCCTGTGGATACGTTGGCACAAAAGCACCCTTTACAATATTAATAAAATTAGGTTTAGTTAAAATTGCTGTAATGAAGAACGCCAGACTCATTAAAATAACCAAAGCTACTAACACGCGTTCAATAACTTTATAATTTCCGATGTATAATAATACAAAAGCTAAAAGGCCTATAATTACACTAAACATGTTGAACGAAAACCAACCTGTTTGAATGTTTTGATCACCAAAAATAGCTTCAAGACCTAAAACGCCTCCACTAATATTTCCCGCTTCATAGGCTGTATTACCAACCACAATAGCCGATAATATTAAAAAGACCGCTAAACCTTTAAATACAGGTGATTTTATTTCCGCCCGAATGGTCTGCGCTAACCCCTTCTGAGTAATAATTCCCAATCTTGAGGACATCTCCTGAAGTACTATGGTGGCAATAACCGATAGAGCCATCGCCCAAAGTAAGGCATACCCAAATTTTACACCTGCCAAAGTACACATCGTTACCGTACCCGGACCAATAAAAGCCGCTGCAACCAATGGTCCTGGACCTATATTTTTAAACCAATTTTTAATCATGAAAGCTATTTAAAAGGATTACTGCTTCCATAAGTTATTAACACGATATAACGGGTCGGTAGCCTGTAATAATTTATTTTTTAGCACAGGACTAAAATTAGGATTGTCCGCTAAAAACTGTTGCAAAACCTGATAAGCTTCAGGCGAAGTGTATTCTCCTATCGAAGCCACTAGCCAGGCTTTAGGAAAGAAAATATCTCCTGTCAACTGTATTTCTTCCAGTAAATCTAAACACAACCTTAAATGCTTTTGCCCCGATGCCTGACGTAACGGATGGTGAATACAATCTAAAGCATCTAACACCCAGGATTCTTTTTCACGATTTTCAGGTTTAGCCAGCGATTTCATAAAGGCATCTCTTACTTTCACATCGTTAGATAATGCAGGAAGAATAAATTCGAAATTCTTTTTTCTATCGGCATTAGTAATTTGCTCGTGCGCTATTTTTAAAATCTCATCGGCTTTCTCATGTTTATAAATGGCTAATGCCGAAGCAATACCTGTATAATCGTTTTCATTTAAATACACATTATCTAAAGTGATTGTTTTATTCCATACCTCATATAAAAAGTCTTTTCCAGACCCAGAATACGCGACACTTTTATACAAATTGAAAACCGTTTTCTTAATACTCGGATCTAAATGTTCCTTTAAACGTTCCTGCAAAAATTCTTCCAAAGGAGGAAGCATTGCATGACGTTCTTCTTCTGTAAAGTATTTCCAGAAAATACTTTTTATCTCTCCGGAAACTAAGTTGATGATTAAATCTTCATTTTCAACTTTAAATCCATTAAGTAATTGATTGAATGCGTCTATAGCTGAAATTTTTCCGCTTAACATATTTTCATATAAATTAATGTAAGCAAAACCTCGAGCCACATCATCTTTTATATCATAAATATGATGATTTTTAATATCGACAGGAAAAACACCGTACCCTAAACCATTGTAATTATAAACAATAGCTTCTGGCTTAGGCATACCTTCAAGCGTGCTTAAAGAAATTTGTTTAGCATTTAAATTTACTGATTCTAAATGTACAGAATCTTTATACACTAACCCAATATTGAACGCCTGAGTCCAGATGTTATCTGTTCCGTCTTCGGCATGTTGAGAAATTTCAAAACGTTCGATTCTCCCCGCCGAATCATAAATAATGTCATCTAAGATTACCGGACGCCCAGATTTTGTTACCCAAACTTCGCTCCATTGCTTTAAATCTATTGGGGTTTCGTTGTCTAGTAACTCTACCAAATCGTTCCAGGTCGCATTGTCGTTAGCATATGTTTTTATATAATTACGCATCCCTCGACGGAAAGGTTCTTCTCCCATAATCACTTCCAACTGACGCATCATAATAGGTGCCTTATGATAAATGATATTTCCGTAAAGCGTTCCTGCATTTTTTAAATTCCCCAGATTCTGACGAATAGGTGTTGCCCCTTGCGTTCGGTCTTCGCTATATGCCGACGGATAATGTGATGTTAAAAATTTTAAATCGTGATTAATATTCGGAAACGATCCATTAACCGTTTTATCGGCCATAAAATTGGCAAACACTTCTTTTAACCAAACATCGTCGAACCATTTCATGGTAACTAAATCGCCAAACCACATATGTGCTGTTTCATGAGCTATTAGTCGTGCACGATTTAATAAGCGTTCCTGAGTTGTTGTTCCATCTAAAAATAAAGATGATTCTTTATATTGAATGGCTCCAACATGCTCCATGCCTCCATACTGAAACCCAGGAATGGTTGCATAATCCATTTTTTGAAATGGAAACGGATATTGCGTATACTCCTCTAAAAAATTTACAGCCTTTTGATGATGTTCAAAAATAGCATCGATACTGGCTTCAATTTTTGCTGAATCGTTTTCACGATACAACAAGGTCATTTCCATATTTTCAGGTTTTTGAGATGTTTCATTAAACACACCTGCAACAAATGAAAATAAATATGTACTCATTTTATCGGTCAATCCGTAAACGTGTTTCGTATAATCATTTACTGTTTCTTCAGACACTAACGGTCCACCACATAACACCTTCCAGGTTGAAGGCGCAGTAATTTCTAAATTGTAATTTGCCTTTAAATCCGGTTGATCAAAACACGGAAATAAGGTACTTGCACGGTCCGGCACTAAAAGCGTGTATAAATAATCGTCATTTCTGTTAAGCGACACTTCACCGGCATCGAAGGAAACAATTACTTCATTGTTTCCTTTAGCTAAATACTTCTTCGGAATTATTAAGTGTTCTCTTTCATGTAAAACCTCAATTGATTTTCCATTCACTGAAACCGATTTTAAATGCGATTTATCCTCATTAAAATCTAAATACAAAGGATACTCCAAATCGTTAACCTGAAGCGATAAATGAAGTTGAGAAGCAATCGCCTTTTCTCTTTCTAACGGAATGTTGAAAGACAGATTGTAAACTACATCTGAAACCTGCTTTTTTCTGTAGGTTGCAAGTTCAGATGAAATACCTTCGACTAATAAATAATTTTCTTCCTTTGGTTTTTTATTACATGATACTACACAGGTAAGCAAAAAAACAAAAAACAAATTCCTCATGAATATAATTTAGTATGATATATTAAAAAACAACCCCGTGGTTTTATCACGAGGTTGTTACTTATTTTTTTGACCTCAATATCAAAAATCGGTTTTTACAACTACAATTTTGACTATCGAGTAAAAATAAACTTTTTTTTATTTTGATTAAGCCTCTTTAGCTGCTAAATAACGTTCTGCATCTAAAGCTGCCATACAACCGGTTCCGGCTGCTGTAATCGCCTGACGGTATACGTGATCGGCAGCGTCTCCACTTACAAATACTCCCGGCACATTGGTTTTAGCTGTTCCCGGTGTATTAATAATATAACCCGTTTCATCTAAGCTGATATAATCTTTAAAGATATCGGTGTTTGGTTTATGTCCGATTGCCACGAAGAATCCTGTTGCTGGAATTTCGTGTTTTTCGTTAGTTTTATTGTTGTGTACACGAACTGCAGTTACTACCTGTCCGTCACCAATAACTTCATCGGTTTCTGTATTGAAAAGAATGTCAATATTTGGAGTGTTAGCTACACGCTCTGCCATGATTTTAGAGGCTCTAAACTCATCGCGTCTTACTAACATGGTTACTTTTTTACATAGTTTTGATAAGTAGTGAGCCTCTTCACAAGCTGAATCTCCAGCACCTACAATCACTACTTCCTGATTTCTGTAGAAGAATCCGTCACATACAGCACATGCCGATACACCTCCACCTAACTTCAAGTATTTTTGTTCAGATTCTAAGCCTAAATATTTTGCTGAAGCTCCGGTTGAAATGATTACCGTATCACAGTGAATTTCCTTCTCATCATTCACCCAAACTTTGTGAACATCACCTGAAAAATCAACCTTAGTAATCCATCCGTCTCGGATATCAGCTTCAAAACGTTGCGCCTGAGCCTGTAACTCCATCATCATTTCAGGTCCTGTAATACCTTGTGGATATCCTGGAAAGTTCTCCACTTCGTTCGTGGTTGTTAACTGGCCTCCTGGCTGTGTTCCCTGGTATAATACCGGACTCATATTAGCACGTGCTGCATAAATCGCTGCGGTGTAACCTGCAGGTCCTGACCCGATAATTAAGCACTTTACTCTTTCTATTGTATCTGACATAATCTTTTTTCTAATTTGATAATTTAATTAAAACCAACCTTGTGTGATCTCTGCTTCAACGTGTTTATTTCCGTTGTGAACGAATTCATTTTTAGCAGCGTTATAGGTATAATCATTTTCCCAAGTCGCAAAATTTTTGGCTACCTGCTCAATCGCATCACAAACAAATTCAACTTCGGCATTGGTCATGGTTGGGTGAACCGACATACGAACCCATCCCGGGCGCTCAATCATACAACCTTCTAAAATTTTCAACTCAATAGACTTAGAAGTCGGTTGGTCTACATTTAATAAATAGTGACCATAAGTTCCAGCACAAGAACACCCCCCTCTGGTTTGTACACCAAAACGATCATTCAATAATTTAACCACTAAATTATAGTGTGCATGCTCGATATAGAATGAAATAACCCCTAAACGATCGGTGTGGTTCGGTGCTAAAATGGTTAAGTTTTTAATCGCTGATAATCTTTTGAAAATGATATCATTTAATTCATGCTCACGATCTAAGATATTTTGCACTCCCATTTTTTCTTTCAACTGAATAGATAAAGCTATTCTGATTGCCTGTAAGAAACCAGGAGTACCACCGTCTTCACGTGTTTCGATATCGTCTACATAATCGTGGTCTCCCCAAGGGTTTGTATAACTAACAGTTCCTCCTCCAGGGTTATCAGGCACTAAATTTTTGTATAATTTTTTATTAAAAATTAACACCCCTGAAGTACCAGGACCTCCCAAAAATTTGTGAGGAGAGAATGTTATAGCATCTAAATACTCTTCTTCATCTTCCGGGTGCATATTAATCTCTACATAAGGTGCAGAACAGGCGAAATCCACAAAACATAACCCGTTATTCTGATGCATGATTTTTGCTACCTTGTGATAAGGCGTTCTAATACCTGTTACGTTAGAACATCCTGTAATTGCAGCAATTTTAATTGGTGTTTCGCTATATTCCTGAACCAATTTTTCTAAAGCGTCTAAGCAAGGCAAACCGTTTTCATCAGCAGGAATAACAATCACTTTTGCTATAGTCTCCAGCCAAGATGTTTGGTTTGAGTGATGCTCCATGTGCGACACGAAAATGATTGGTCGCTTTTCATCTGGAATAGTTGTATGATCTTTTAAATTCTCGTTTACCTTAATTCCTAAGATACGTTGAAATTTATTGATGGCTCCAGTCATACCAGAACCTTCAGTAATTAATACATCATCTTTAGAGGCATTAACGTGTTTCTTGATAATCTCTCTGGCATCGTGATAAGCGTGTGTCATCACACTACCGGTGATAGAGGTTTCTGTATGCGTATTAGCAACATAAGGACCTATTTCATTTAATAACTTTTCTTCAATAGGTCTGTATAAACGCCCGCTGGCAGTCCAGTCGGCGTAAATGATTTTTTTCTTACCGTAAGGAGAAACAAAGTACTGATCTACCCCAACAACATTATTTCGAAATTGCTCGAAATATTTCTCTAATTCTGTTTCGGTTTTAGGTTGTGATTTAAAAAATCTTTTTAGTGCATTCATGCGTGAAAATTTAATAAGAGAAGCCTCCATAAAGAAGGCTTTCAATTATATATCTAAAGTTTTAAATAAGTCAATTAATTTACTGCTCGATGGTCTAGGTGCGTTAGCATCAACCACAATTCCAGCAGGATCGATAAGAATAAAACGAGGAATACCTGATACCATATAAGCTCTGGCAAAATCGTTATCCTCCTTGGCGAAAAGCTGAATTCCAGACAATTCTTTATCTTTTACCATGCGTCTCCATGTTTCATAAGCGCTATTTCTATCTAACGAAATACTCACGAAGGCAATATTCTTATTATGATACTCCTTTTCAACAGCTTTTAAATACGGGATCTCCTGTTTACATGGTCCGCACCACGTAGCCCAAAGGTCGATATATACATACTTGCCTTTTAAATCATCAAGAGACATGTTTCCTCCTGTATAATTCTCGTAGTCCACAAATTTTGGAGACTCCTGTCCTTTTAATGAAGAAACAGCCATCTTTTCATTAAACATACGGCTAAGATCCTGCTTAATTCGCTCTATTTCTGTCTCCTGACCATTAACAAACGTTGAATCTAGGTGAGCAACAGATTTTAAAAGATCTTTAAACGCTTTATCGTTAGCCTCTAGCTTCGCATTAAAAGCAGTTTCATCTAAAGTAAACAGTTCATTAAAATCAATTAACTGTTCTTTTAAAAGCCCTTTTTTCGCTAAGAAATTATTCGCTTCTGATCCTTCTCCTTCGTAAGTGATTGATTCATCAAAGGATTTGGTATCTGCTTTAATGTTAAGATCGTAACCATTTTGTAAATATACAATGGCACGCTCCTTTCCATCGTAAAGCAAATAGTTTCCATCTTCAACTTTTAAGGTATCTGAAAACGTACCGTCAGGATTTACTTTAATGGTTTTAATAATGCTTCGTTGTGCAACGCATAACGAATCTGAATTCGGATTCGTTATGGTGCCTGAAAGCGTTACATAATCTTTTGGTTCCTTTTTACAAGCAACAAGTGCCAGTGCAAAAGTTAAGGTATAGATTACTTTTTTCATGTTTGGTGTTTTAGATTACCTATTTACCAAATTTTGAAATCCCTTCGTTTAACCAAGATTTGTACTCGGCAACATCAGGTGTATATCCAACAGGATCGATTAAGCTGTTTTCCTCATGATCCATAATTACATAAAACGGCTGAGAATTTGCTTTATATCTGCTTGCCTGTAAGTCGCTCCATTTATCACCGAAGTCTTTCATAAACTTACCTGGACGAGAAACATACTCCACCTTCATATCTTCTGGAAGTTCTTTTTTATCGTCTACATAAAGTGATATTAGAACAACATCGTTCTTTAAAATCTCTAAGATTTCTGATTTTACCCAAACATTATTTTCCATTTTTCTACAGTTTACACAAGTGTAACCTGTAAAATCGATCATGACTGGTTTCCCTACTTTTTTAGCATAAGCTAAACCTGTTTCATAATCGTGGAATGCCATAATATTATGTGGTGCCATTAAATGCGCTCCTTCTGGTAACGCTTCATGACTATCGGCAGTAGCAACACCTCCACCTGCATTCTTATAACCTACACCGTAAGGTGATTCACTATAATTTGGCGGCGGTGGAAATGCACTAATTAAGTTTAATGGTGCTCCCCAAAGACCAGGAATCATATAAATGGTAAAGGTTAACGTGATAAGACCTAAACCTAAACGCCCTACCGAAATATGTGATAATGGTGAATCGTGTGGTAATTGAATTTTTCCGAATAAGTAGAATGCCAAAGCTCCGAAAACCGCAATCCATATGGCAATAAATACTTCACGCTCTAAAATATGCCATTGCATAATATAATCGGCATTCGACAAGAATTTAAATGCTAAAGCCAATTCTAAGAATCCTAAAACTACTTTTACTGTATTTAACCATCCTCCAGATTTTGGTAATGAGTTTAACCATCCTGGAAAGGCTGCAAATAATGCAAATGGTAAAGCAATAGCTAAAGAGAACCCTAACATTCCAACGATAGGTGCAATACCTCCTTTTGAAGCGGCTTCAACCAATAAGGTTCCAACAATAGGACCTGTACATGAAAATGACACAATGGCTAAAGCTAAAGCCATAAAGAAGATTCCAACTAAACCACCACGGTCTGCCTGAGAATCTACTTTGTTAGCCCAAGAGTTTGGTAACATGATTTCGAAAGCTCCTAAGAATGATACAGCAAATACCACTAAAAGCACAAAGAATATAATATTAAACCAAGGGTTAGCTGCTAACGCATTCAATGCATCGGCACCAAAAATACCGGTTACAGCTGTACCTAATAACACATAAATTACAATAATACAAATACCATAAATAATTGCATTTTTAATTCCTACCGCTTTGTTTTTACTTTGCTTGGTAAAGAAACTTACCGTCATTGGAATCATTGGGAATACACATGGTGTTAATAATGCTGCAAACCCAGATAAAAAAGCAAGAATAAAAATAGTAAACAAGCCTCTTTTAGAGTCTGATTTATCAGAACCTTCTACCGATTCTTTAACAACTGTATCATGAGTGCTGGCAGCAGCTACTTCATGAGAAGCTTCAGGAGTTTCCGTTACATGAGTTTCTTCTGACGCTGTAACATTTGCAGCTGTTTCATTTCCTGAAGCAGCAACTGAAACTTTAGGTAAATTAAATGTTAATTCAACTTCAGAAGGAGGTAAACATCTGCTGTCGTCACATACCATAAACTCCACAAAACCGTTTACTGTAGCTGCGCCTTCTTTTACCTGAATACGTTGTTTGAATGTAGCTTTATTTTCGAAATACTTAATTTCCATTTCGAAAACAGGATCCTGAATCGTGTGTCCTTCTTCCTCGGTTGTATTACCTACAATGGTGAAATTACCTTCGCTATCGTCGTAGATAAATGATGTTGCAATTGGTCCGTCGGCCGGAACATTTTGCGAATATAAATGCCAACCTTTTTCGATGGTTGCTTTAGATACTAAATTGAATTCTGTATCTGAAACTTTTTCTACTGATGTTGACCATTTTACTGGCTCTAATATTTGCGCAAACGCAGCTGTAGATAATACTAAAGCTGCGCATGCTAAAAGAAACTTCTTCATTTTAAATTTTCAAAAAATTATTTTACGTTGAATACTAAGTCTACTTCTGTAGGAGGTAAACATCTGCTATCATCACAAACCATGAATTCAACAGTACCTTTTACTTCAAACGGGGCTTTTCCTTTTAATTTAATACGTTGTTTAAAATCTGCTTTCTTCTCGAAATATGTGATCTCCATTTCGAAAATTGGGTCCTGAATAGTGTGCCCTTCTCCTTCAACAGTATTTCCTTTTTTAAGGTAATTTGCGTTTCCTTCGTAAGCAAAACTAGTTGGAATTGGTCCGTCTTGCGGAACATTTTGAGAATATAAGTGCCATCCTGCATCGATTGTAGCTGTCGCCACTAATTCGTATTCTGTAGCTGATATTTTATTTACTGAAGTGCTCCATTTTACCGGCTCTAATATCTGTGCTTGCCCTACAAATGCTGCCAATAAAGCAAAAAATAAAAATACTTTTTTCATGTGTATTAATTGTTAAGAATTAGTTTTATTGTTTTGGTTTAAATATGATTTCGTATGACTTACCACCTTTAAGAATTTGCTTAGCCATTTTTTGAATGTCTTTTGCTGTCATGTTTTTAACGATGTCTACAAAATTCTTAGGATCGTTAATATTTTCATTATATCTGAAATATCTGGTAAGCATAGCCATGTCGTAACCATTGTTATCTTTTGCCTGCTCGTTTTCTTTCAGGTAGTTTGTTCTTGTTTTGTTTAAGTCTTCTTCATTAATTGTGCCATTTGCAATTTTTTGCAATTCGTTTTTCACAATATCAACCAAACGGTCTGCCATATCCGGGTTACAATCAAAGCTAAAGCTCACGTAAGCAGCAGATTGAGGTTCTCTTGAAAAACTTGCTCCTGCTCTTGGGCTATAGGCTCCCCCTTCAGATTCTCTTACGGTTTCTGTAACACGTAATTGCAACATATCTCCTAAAACACTTGTATAAACAGCATTTTTCTTAACATAAGGCATTTCCTTTTTGTAAACCACATTTACACTTGCTTTAGGATCTTCCATAGCAATGTAAATATCTTTATCGATAGTATTAGCAACCCACTCTACTGAATTATCTTTATAACTCTCTTTTGTATTGTGTGTAGGTAAGCTGGCAATATATTTTTCTAAAAGCGGTTTTAATTGCTCTTCTTTTACATCACCTACTATAAAGAACTCGAAATCTGAAGCATCAGCAAATCTATCGGCGTAAATAGCTTTAATTCTATCGAACGATACTTCGTCTATATATTTCTGGTCAAAAATACGCTTTTTTGGGTTATTTTTTCCGTAAAGGGCATAAGTAAGACTGTCTTTCATTTTCTCACCTATATCTTTACCTCTTCTTAATAAGTAGTTATCAAGATTACTTTCTAAAACTTTGTAAGCATTCTCATCGAAACGAGGTTTAACAAAGTACACGTGCACTAACTGCAACATGGTTTCTACATCTTTGGTATTTGAACTACCTGAAACAGATTCAGAAATATCACCAAGTCCAACTTTAACATTAGCTGTTTTTCCTGCAAGCACCTTTTTTAAATCGGTTGCATTGAAATCACCTAATCCAGACATACTTACCATACCTGTTACAAAGTTAGCTGAAACTAAATCGGCATCGCTTAATAAAGACTCTCCACCGTAGCTAACAGCATTTAACGATACGATATCCTTTTGTTTATCAACAAACTTGTAGTGAACCTTTACGCCATTGCTTAAAACAAAGGTGGTTGCTCCAACTTTATCTTCATGAGATATTTTACTAATTGACCCAGGAACAATATTTAAATCTGAAACCAAAGTTTTTCCTTCTAAAGCCTCTGTATATGCTTCAATAGTATTATCGTTTTCTACAGATGCAATAATTTGTCTTACTTCGGTTTCTGTAATATTATCTTGACCTTCAACACCCGTAACATTTACAAAACGGTTATGCTTTGCATAAAGTCTTTTAATCGTGTTATGCACATCTTCTGCCGTAATTTTAGCAAATAACTGTTTTGCTATTTCGTATTCTTTCTCAACATCAGAAATGGTTGAGTTAGACAAATAGTTGCTTTGAATAGCACTTTCTATACTTTTATGACCTTTATCGTCTTTCTTAGCAATTTGGTTCTGGTAAGAGTTATCGAAAATGGTAATAGCACGGTCTATTTCAGATTGCGTATAACCAAACTTCACAGCTCTAACAACTTCAGTCAACACTTCTTTTAAAGCTTCCTTTTGCTGATTTGGCTTAGGGTAAATACTCATACTAAAAACCTTAGACGTTCTAGACAGACCACTATAACCTACTCTACCAGATAAAAATGTAGCTTCCGGCTTTTGTGACACTTCTCTAATTCTTGAAGAAAGCGCACTAATGGCCATACTTTCTAATAAAGATTGTTTTAAATCGGCAACGGTTTCATCTGCCAAAGACTTTTTATGACGAATACCGAATGAAATAGACGCTGAAGATACCTCTGGATCCATACCAAAGCTAAACATCATATCTTCATTGTCTGGAATATCTACCGTATAACGCTCTTTAGGATTTTCTACTGCAGGAATCTTTGAGAATCTGTCGATTATTTTTTGTTCAATTTCAGCAACATCTATATCTCCAATAACAGCGATCGCCTGTAAATCTGTTCTATACCAATCATGATAAAAATCGCGTAAGGCTTTGTATTCAAAACCTTCTACAACCGACATTAAGCCAATCGGCATTCTATCTGCGTATTTGGCATGGTTGTAAGTAATAGGCATTGAAACCTCATATAAACGCATTTGCCCATTTTGACGCGTACGCCATTCTTCTTTAATTACACCACGCTCATTATCAATTTCCTCATCGGTAAGTAATAAATAATTAGACCAATCTTGTAAAACAGTTAAAGAAGTATCTACTAAACCATCTTTAGTTGGAATATTGCTTAAGTTATAAACCGTTTCGTCAAACGATGTGTAAGCGTTAATGTCTTTTCCAAAAACAGCACCGTGTTTTTGTAATGTATTTAAAATACCTTTTCCTGGAAAGTGTTCGGTTCCGTTAAACGCCATATGCTCTAAGAAGTGAGCCAAACCGCGTTGGTTTTCGTTTTCTAAAATGGAACCTACATTTTGAATGATATAGTAGCTCGCTGCGTCTTTAACAACATCGGTACTTTTTATATAATAAGTCATACCATTAGGTAAAACTCCTTTTTTTATACTTTGATCTACTGGTAAGGGCTGACTTAAATCTTGTGCGGTTACACAAAAAACAGATGCTACTACTAGAACATACGATAAAACTGTCTTCATTTAATTTTGTGTTTACAATTGGTTAATTATTATTTGTTTAATAAAAGTTCAACATTTATTATAGTTTTTCTCATTTTTAACCTTTTATTAAAAATAAAGAAACTTACTACGAACATTTCCCTTACAATTTTAAACCAGCCAAAACTAAAACTTTGAATATAATTTAAGATTAGTTTTAAGAAAGTTTTAATAAAAGAGGGCCGTATTAAACAGCCCTCTTTACCTTTCCTTCAATTTGTTTAAACGACTAACTCAAACAAAATTAAATATGAAAAATAAATGCCATCTTAGTTAACATCTACATTAATAAAGACGCAGAAATTCATAAGGGTGTTGTTAATCTTTTGTTAATTTTAAAAATCTCTTCTTCAACAACTTAGCAATTTTGGATAAAATTTTCCAAAACGCTCTCATTTTCAACTTATAATTATCTTTTTAATCCTAACGACTAACACTTGTATGACGCATTTTTTTTATGTTACCCTTATTAAGAATATGTTAAATTTTATTTTTTTAAGATTATTGGTGACTTTTTTAAAGATTTTTCAGCGAGAAAGAGAATTTATTTTTAAATAGCTAATGAACTTAATAATTAAAAAAAGGGCAACTCTAAAATGAGTTACCCTTTTTTGAAAGAGTGACTAACAAAACTTATCTCTCTCGATAAGCTATACTTTTAATTTTACCAAAACCGGTATAAGTTGCTTCTAACTCTATTTGTTTATTAACCTCGGGCACATAATATAATCGCATCGCTCCGTTTGAACCATCTTGCTCAGAAGGGTCATAACTGCAAACAATTAATTTTTTATCCATACCAGCATAAACAGGATTCCACCAACTTAAAAATGGTTCAAATTTTATTAATGTTATTTCTTCACTTCCCAAATCTTCCATCAGTTTGGTTTGTTTAGTGAAAATATCATATTGATACAGCTTACTACCTACAGCGTAGAATAAATACCCATAATTTGGACTAATAGCGTAAGTCGTTGCCTTGTCAAAATCGGTCGCTTCAATTTCGCTGTAATGTTTTTGCTGCCCACTCCAACTTATAAACTGAGCAACATAAGACTTACTAGTTGCCGGGTCTTTTAACAAAGCAAATATGTTACTATAATAAAAATCACCGCCAAATGTATTATTTACCATATACAATATATCCTTGCCTGTTGTATAATCGAACAACCTTGACTCCGGAGCAGGATTAGGCATAACCGAAGAAACACCGAATTGCGAATTTCTAACAAAACGTTTATTGGTATTATCGTAAAACATAGCATAACCTCCATAAGTTAACTCCATGCACGAGATAGGAGACGCCTCAAAAGGTTCATTGTCTATATAATTTACTTTTACACCATAAAATTTACCAAGCGCATTGTAATAATGATAGAGATCTCCTCCAACATTTGCATATCCCCAATTAAATAATGTCCCCATTACTTTATCGGCCCTTAAATCTGTTGGTTGCGAGGTAACAAATTCACTCGATAAATTATAAATTGACTTCCACTCAAAGGTGTCCGGTTCTAATTTTATCGTTCCATTTCCTGAAGTAGATACGTAAATACCATAAAAGTTGGGTTTATAAGGGTAGGTGTAAACAAAATCGGCTGTACCAGATAATTCTATACCAGAACCTTCCAACACATTATAAATAGGATTAAATTCTCCCCCTACTTTAGACACCATATCTAATCTTGCTCCATTATTGGTATCACTTAACAATAACCATCCTTCTGAAAAACCAGTTACTACCTTTAGTTTAAATTTTTTATGAACCTCTAATTCGGTTGTTAAGTCCTTTACTGTATAATAAAGTTCGTATTCACCTGGTGTTAATGTTACTCTTTCCAACAAATCTCTTTCGGTAGACAACTCAAAAACCTTATCTCCCCCAATAACATTTAAAGTTTGGATGGCTTCCCACTTATAAGAATATTTTCCCTGTTCATTCTCATCTAAAGTAAAACTGAGTTCTGGAACAATATTAAAATAATCCAACTGAAGCACTTCATAATTGTCTGGCAATCCGTCAATACTAACCTCATTAATTTCTATATAATCATAGTTTCCTTCATCTTCCATACAAGCGGAAAACATCAAAACCATTACTAAAACAATAGCGTGTTTAAATTTTATATAATTTGACATATTCTTTAATTTTAAGTTATAAATAAGCAGCATAAGGCCCTAAAGTCATAGGCGTTCCGTCATCTTCCAACACCGGTGTACCACGTAATTCCTGAATTGTTAAATACTGTTTAAAGACCGATGCTGATGCACGAAATGTTAAATCGGTTTGCGGATTAACTTTATTCCAATCCGGAACAGGCACTTCTAAAACCTCAGCCCACAGATAAAGTTTTTTCTCTGAATAATCGCCTAAATACGCTGTTGGCCAGTATTGAGGTTGCGTTAAAATATCTGAAACCGCAATTTCAAATTCAGTATAACTCACCAAACGATCTCCGTTAAGCACCTTGTTGGTTTCAAGTAAATTATTATTGAAATTTTCATTCTCTTCTAATTTCAATTTTAATGATAACTCCTGCTCTTTCATATCATCTGTTCTAAGCAGAGTTACCGGCAAATAACCATTAATACTGTCTGCCTTAATCACCACTTTGTCTGGTAATGTAAAATGTACACCTTCCTGAGCTGTAGAACTACTTACAACAGAAACACTTACTTCTCTATCAAAATACTTAACTGAACCCTGTACTTTGATTGGAATTTCGTAGGTTAACTGCTTTACTTCCGGAAGTTCATAAGCAAAAGTTATTGAAGTGCTATCTATATAATCTGGATTAAGAACCAACGGGTTAAGACTTTCTACAGCCCATTTATAATAAATAACATCCTTCCCTTCAAAACCCATAATTTCGTCATTTCCACATGAAAGAAATGTTAGTACTACAGATAATGATACTGTAATTATTTTTATAATATTTTTCATATTCTGAAGTTTTATTAATTAGCGATAATCTGTTTCTGACAATGGCAGAGGCACGACGTATTGTGCTGCAGTCATATCAATTTCTGATGACGTCGTTCCACTTTGAATTGAAGACATATTCTTTCTTTTATAGTAAAAGAACAATTGTCCCTCTCCTATAAATTCCTTTCTGTATTCTTTAAATATTTCATTTTGCAAGTCAACACCAGGAATTAATTGCGTACCGTCACCTAAACCTCTTTCTTCTCTAACCGTGTTTAAATAATCTAAAGCCGTTTGCTCATCTTCCGCCGTTTCAGCCGCGATATAGTACATTTCACTCATGCGAATCAGGGGTTGCATAAACCTTGAGGTTTTATCTTTATCTTCTATATCTGCAAACTTGAAGAAGGTTTCATAGTCTTTTGATGCTTCATTAGAAATAAACCATGAATACGAAAAACGATAGTCCTGATTGTAATTTTCAAAAACTTCACCTAAACGATCTCTTAAAGGTGCCAAAATATTATCATACTCAAGACTCGCATCAAAATAACGCGTTTGGCGATTGTAAAGTTCTGTATTGTCTAATGCAAAAAGAACTTCTGTTGAGAAAATACGATCAATATCGGCCCCTCCAGAAACAATTTCTTCATCAACTACCCATGGAAAAAACTCTGTAGCTTCGTCTATTACAGCGTTAGCCGCAACAAAAGCAGCCTGATTATTTTCGGCATATAAGTTAACTCGTGCCTGCAAGGCTTTAACTGCGAAATAGTTTAAACGTAAATTTCTGAATCTAAAAAAGTTAGCACTAAAGTCACTGCCAGCACTTCTCATAGAACCGTTAACTCTTACAGGATCTTCGACCAATAATGTTTCTGCTGAATCTAAATCGGCTAAAATCCTTGATATAACCTGCTCTGCAGTTAACATTTCTGCCATTTGCGCTTTAGATTCTGTGTAATACGGAATGGCATCGTCCTGAGCATTTGTACTATAAACAGGCCCGAATAATCGTAACAAATCGAAATGCAACATCGCTCTTAAAGCATAAGCTTCACCAGCCACAATACTCTTTCTTTCTGCACTCAAAACATCTGGGTATAACTCTAATCCCAGTAGTAAGTTATTAACATTTAAAATACTCGTGTATAAGTTAGTCCAAATGGCATCAAACTTACCTTGTACGCCGCCATCAGTATAACTATAACTGGCATAAGGGTATTTTGTATGTCTGGAGTCGATATTATATTGTTGCGCCATAATCTCAATGGTATTCATGGTTAAATCGCCACCATAACCGTTTTCTGAAACTATTTTGGCATACACACCATTTAAAGCAGTATAAAACCCTTCTTCGGTACTGAACAATTGTTCCTCAAGGAACTTATCTTCCGGCTGTACATCGAGGTAATCGTCACAAGACAAAAAACCTATACACAACCAAAGACATAAAATATGTTTTATATATGTTTTCATTTTCTTTTATATTTTTTTGTTAGAACCTTGCATTTAAACTGAATGACACATTTTGAGCAAACGGATAATCGATACCACGCTCTACCTTAACTGATGACAGACGGAATGTATCATTCATATAAGCATTAAGTCTTAACTGACTTAAACCTAAACTTTTAACAAAACCGGTATTACTGAAATCATAGCCTAAATTGATGGACTCCCCAATAAGTACATTTTCTCTTTGAATAAAACGCGAAGAGATTGGTGTCGCATCAAAATTGGTAATACTTTTAAACATGGCCTCATCTCCAGGTTCTTTCCAACGTTCGGTTAATGCTCTTAAATCCTGATTACTGAAATCGTACTTACGAATATTTTCAACCTTATTAAACAATGCAGTATTTAACACATCACCACCTACTCTATAACGGAAATTAACACCAATAGATAAGTTTTTAAAACGCAGATTACTACTTACAACTCCCTCTACTGTAGGTCTGGAATTCCCCATAACTTTTACGTCATCTGAATTGTAAACATAAGTTGGCACTCCATCTAAAGTTTGAAACACCTCTCTACCTGTTCCTGGATCAATACCTAAAGATTCTACCGCCCACATATCGTCTGGACTATAACCATCTGTGTAACGAATTAAACTTGCATTTTGACGTTCCTGATCGTTAAGCGATTCTAAAATATTATTAAAGCCCCCATATTCATTTTTAAGTGCGCTTGCCGTTAAGCCAAGCGTCCAAATAAAATTCTCTTTAGGATTATAAATTGGCGATACTCTTAAAATAGCCTCTATACCTCTTGTATCCATATAACCGGCATTAATAGGATATCCGTATACTCCAGTTGATGATGGCAGGTCAATTTTAACTACTAGCGGATCTGTCTTTTTTGTATAGGCATTAAAAGTAGCATTAACTCTATTTCCAAACATGGTCATGTCTATTCCCACACTGGTTGTTAGGGTATTTTGCCATTGTAGGTCGGGGTTAGCCAAGGTATTCACGGTAACTGCCTGACCAAAAACATTTACATACTGCTCAAAACCATAAATTGTAACCGATGACAGATTTCCGAAACCTTGGTTACCCACAGAACCTATATTTCCTCTTAACCTTAACTGAGACATTACCTCTGGATTAATATTGAATGCACTATGTAAATTAACACCTGCACCTGCAGACCAGAATGGCGAATATTTCTCATTAGAGCCAAAGGAAGTAGACCCATCAAGACGATACGTTGCATCTAAAAAATATGTATTATCGAAAGCATAGTTTGCACTTGCCAATACATTTACTCTTCTATATTTACTTTGAGCCGTTGATGGCTTAGAATCTGGCTGATAACTAAAAGCATAAGCAGGATTACCATTTGTCCCTAAAGGAAATCCAACCGCTTTAACTGATAAGCGATCAAAACTTGTTTCTTCTACTTCACCACGAATATTTGTTGTGACACTGTGTTTTTCGTTAAATACCTGAGCATATGTGGCCATGGTATTTAATCTGAAATTAAAATTGTCTGTTCGTGTATTTGTGTAACTACCACGTTGTTTGTAATTGGCACCTTTAAAGTCTGTATGCTCAGGTGGTAAAAACACTTCCGTTGTTGTTATACCTTTACTAAGCTGAAGACCAGACTGTACTCTAAACTTACTATTAAAGGAATAAATAGCCTGAAGGTTGTTGGTAAGTAATAAATTATCAGTATTGTTAAGCACATTAAGTGTTCCGTTATACAAAGGATTATTGTAGCTTGTTCCAAATAACCCATCGATATCTAAAAACTTCGTAATATTTCCTTCTTCATCGGTTTTTCTGAAATAAGGATTGGCCTTCGCAAAATTTGAAAAAGAACCATAAGGCGATTCGTTTGAGTCGTACCCATTAACTCTTAATCGGTTGGTAATATTCAATTTATCTTTACGATAAGTTAAATCAATATTGGCTCCCCAGGTCTCACGATTAGAGCCTTTCATTACACCTTTAAGATTTCTATAATTCACGCCTACACCATAGGTAAAAACATTATCCCCTCCGTCGGCATAAATAGAATGTCCTTGAGTAATCCCAACCTGTAATGGTTCGTTTAACCAATACGTATCCACACCTCTTTTTACTTCTGCCAGTATGGTATTATATCTTCTATCGAATATTTTTTGATCGGTTGCATCTGCTGAATAATATAACCCTGACAGTTTCTCATATTCAAGCTTTTGCTCGGCATCCATTAAATTATAATCGGTTAAGTCTGGCATTTCTAATCGTAAATCGGCATTATACATAATTCTTAATTTTCCCGATTTTGGTTTTACTGTTTCCACAACAATAACACCGTTAGCAGCCTTTGCCCCATAAAGCGCCGTAGAGGATGCATCTTTTAAAATAGTAATAGATGCCACGCGGCTCATATCTAAATCTATAATTGCACGAAGGGTGGTTTCAAAACCATCTAAAATAAATAATGGCTGGTTTGGGTTATTCCCAAATTCATCTCTTAAATTATCTGTAGACACACTGGTTTTTCCTCGAACTTCTATATCTGGAATTCTATTAGGGTTCGATCCTAAATTATTATTTTCTACTATAACGAACGAAGGATCTAAAGTTTTTAAACTTTCTATAATATTTAAATTGCCAATGGCTTTTAACTCTTCACCTGAAACTGTTGTTACAGCCCCTGTAAAACTTTCTCTCTTTCTTTCAACAATACCGGTAACTACAACCTCTTCCAGTTCACTTAAATCCGGTTCTAGAACCACATCTATTTTAGTTTTTTCACCTACAACAATCTCTGTGGTTTTATACCCAATATAACTAAATACCAAAACGGTTTCATCGTCGGCATAAACAGCATATTGCCCATCAAAGTCGGTTGTTGTTCCTTTGTTAGTTCCTTTTATTAAAATTGTAACTCCCGGAAGAGGCATTCCGCTCTGGTCTTTTACAACACCCCTGATGGTTTCCTGAACCAGTTTGGGTTTCTTTATTATGATGGTATTAAATTCAGAAATCGAAAAATTCAAACGATTTGAAATAATACATTCTTTTAATAAATCAACAATTTTAATTTTTCCTTTTTTAAGATGTACCAAAGACATGTTTTCAAACAAATCATCAGAATAGATAAAATTATAATCTGTTTGATGACTGATCATGCTAAAAACTTGATCTATAGTCACGGCTTTATCTTCATCTACCACAATTTTGGTATTCTGAGATAACGTATTCGAGGGCGCCAAACTAAAGACTGTAAAACACCAGGAAAAAATCAGAGTTCGCATCATAATTTTTAAACACCGTTTACCCAACAAGGCACGGAGGTTAATTAAGTTAATTTTCATAAATTTGCATGAATTAGTTAGTTAAACCTTTTTAATTAATTATTTTCAATGTATAAGGAGGGAGAAATATTCACGGTCCAAGGTTTATATTCTTTTCCCTCTTTTTTTTTATTTCAAAATGATTGTTTTTCCTTTTATTTCATAAGACTCAAGCTTTTCTGTAGTCTTTATTAATTCTAATATGATTTCTAAATTTTGTTTTCGGCTTAATTGCCCGTTAAACTTTTGATGTTTAATTGATTCTCCTTCGATAATAAAGTCCACATCATACCAACGCGACAGTACCTTTATAATATCCAGCAATGGCTTTTTATTAAACATAAAGTCGCCATCAATCCAGGCTAATTCGGCATGTACATCGGTGATTGTTTTACTAATTTCTTTAGTTCTGGTATTAAAAACAGTCTGTTCTCCTGGCTCTAATAAAAATGTTCCGTTCTCACTTTCAACTTGTACTTTTCCTTCTGCTAAAGTGGTATAAATAAAGTCCTCATCTTTATATGCCTTCACATTAAACTTTGTACCAACAACTTCTATGCTTTGACTATTATTCAATACAAAAAACTTGCTTCCCTCGTTTTCATCACTTGATGATACTTCAAAATAAGCTTCCCCATAAACAAGTTCTACTTGTCTGGTCCTTCCTTTTATAAAGTTTACAGGATATTTTATTTGAGTTTCAGAGTTTAACTGAACCTTAGTACCATCAGAAAGCTCCATAGAAAACTCGCCGCCTCTTGGTATGCTTAAGGTATTATAAACAACAACATTGTTTTTTTTAGCCTGCGATTTGTAGACTATTTTTTCGCCGTTACTAACAATGTTTTCTTTCTCATAATTAGCTCCGTTTTCTAAAGCAATTTGAGTGCCATCATCTAAAGTTAAAATAGCTTTATCTACTCCAGGTAAAATTTTAGTCGTTACAAATTCTTGTGAAGATGATGATTCTTTTAAAAGCTTAGTAAAAACCGGAACGCTAAGTAAAATAACTACCATCGCTGCAACAGCATATTTCCAATATGATGATGTTTGGTTTTGAGAAGCTTTTATTTTTTCCTCAAGAAGTTCCCAGGCAGCGTCTTTATCAATATCGATATCATTTATTGAATCTGAATAGTTATTCTTGACGTGTTCGAAATAATCCCGATGTCTTTGAGATTCCTGATACCAAGATTCAAACTGAATGTTCTCCTCCTCTGTTATGGTATCGTTTAGTTTTTTAATGATTAATTTGAATTCCATTTGTTTGGTTTAATGTCTTCGTTTAACACTACGACAACACAACCTTAACAATGGGTGACAAATTTTTATAATTTTTTAACAAAAATGTTAAAAACTTTCATTTATCTCTTCAAATCGAGTAAAACTAAAACAACTGTAATCATTTCTGTAATTTTTATTTTTGATCGCTTAAGCTGCGTTTTTACCGTGTTTACAGAAACACCAAGCTCTTCAGCTATTTCAAGGTAAGTATAATTTTGAATAAATTTTAAACGGACTATTTCCTGCATTTTTTCGGGAAGCGAATCGATAATTTTTAAAATTTGATGATATATAATTTTTTTATCATCTTCTGAAGCAGTTTCAACAACATGCTCTGAAAACAATTCTATATTAAATTCGAGTAATTTAAAATTATCGGTAATCTTTATCGATTTTAAATAATTAAAACAACGATTTCTAACCATTCTGTAGAGATAACTATTTAGAGAAGTGTGCACGTCCATTTTAGAAGCATTCTCCCATATATATATGTATACCTCCTGGACTAAATCTTCGCTGGCGTCTTTATCAAATAAAAAGCCATTAGCATAAGTTACCAAGCCATTGTAATGACTATCAAACAAGTTTTTAAAAACTTGTTCATCTTTATTTCTTATGCCTTGTAAAATAAGGTTCATCATCTTGACTTAGAGCGAATTTAATTATAAATCTAATAAAAAAATCTTACATAAAACAAAACGGCAATTCATTTGAATTGCCGTTTTGTTTTTGTTTTTATTTTAAGATTTCACAATATCTAATAATTTGTGAATTGCTTCTTTATTTGATGGTCTTGGTGCATCGAAATCTACAATATTACCTTGCGGATCGATTAATATAAATCGTGGAATGGAATTTATATTATAGGCCAAAGCAAACTCAGATTTTGTAGCATTTGGAGCCAATATTTGTACGCCAGACATATTTTTATCTTTCACCATTTTGCTCCATTTTTCCTTATCGGATGGTTTATCAACAGACATACTAACAAAAACGATATTCTCATCTTTATACTCCTTTTCCAATTCTTCTAAATAAGGAATTTGAGCCTTACACGGTGTACACCAGGTTGCCCAGACATCTATAAACACATACTTACCTTTAAAATCTGAAAGCGATGTTTTAGAGCCATCATAATTTTCATAATCAACAAATTCAGGAGAAACGCTCCCTTTATCTAACTTTGTGGCAAAACTATGTTCCTTCTCATATTTTGAAGTAATATTTTTAATATAGCGCTCTGTAAAGGTATTTTCTTTTTCTATTTGCTCTGGAGTAATAGTTTTATAGGAATGCAAAGCAGTATTTAAGGTTCCTCTTAACGTATTAACATGTTCTTCAAATTCAGCTTCATCAAAACGATACCAAATTTTAGGGTCGAAACCTATATCAGAGCTGATAATTCTGTATTTCTCACTTTGATAATTATTATAATCAGCAAAGTCATTACTAAACTTTATGGTATTTTTAAAATCACTTGCATCTGCCTCTAAATAAATATTGGCTCCATTCTTGGCATATAATTTAGTCATCACCTGATCTTCGTTTAGTAACATTTGAAAATCTGATTTACCGGACTTCACAGCGAACGTATCTTTAAAGGTTCCATTTTCCTGAATGGCAATTGTTTTATTATCACCTCCCATAGTATAAAGCGTAACCTCTTTAGATTTAGCATTATGTATAGTTCCTGATATTTCAACAAAATTAGGATGTGACCGATTTGCTTTGCAGGCAAACACACCACCTACCACAATTAATAATGCTAAAGTTTTAATTTGCTTCATTTTAATTCTAAATTATCTTTTCTGTTTTTAAATATATATCTATTTCTTTTCTATTTCGATTCACCTTTGTTTTTCTCAAAAGTTTTATCAAAACCCGCACTAAATCGTTCCCATTCACTTTCGGTAAAATGAGGCTTAACTTTACTTAAAAGTTTATTAAAACCATCAATATCATTATTATTTGCAAAAACCTTTGCTTTTAAGTTCACTGTAGAAGCTATATAGTTTCGTACAGGCACATGTCCATAAGCACTGGAAAGTGATGTTGCATTTTCTATAATGTAATCGGCATATTCTCCTCCAATTCGTAGACCTGTAATGATTAAAAATGGTATTTCTTCACTTAAATTTTTCTGAGATTTTAAATACGCATCGACCACCTCGAAAGACACTTGTCGTTTGTTCTTTAGATATGCATCGTTATAAAACTGTGGATAATCACCTTGTATTTTTTTTGAATACGCTTTAAATTGTTTTTTACTCTCATTAGACTTTGCCAATTCTAATACTGCGACTAATTCCTCTACACTATGATACCCTGAAGTCACCTCTATAGTATTTCCGTTAGCATCTAAAACAATAAACGAAGGAAAACCTGTGACACCATATTTCCGGGCAATTTTCTTACCAATATCTTCCTTAAAAATATCTGATTTAAAAGCGATAAACGATGTATTTAACACCTCTGCCACTCTAGAATCAGGAAACACCTTATCGTCCATTTGCTTACAAGGAAAACACCCGGTAAAATACAAATCGACAAATATTAATTTATTTTCTTTTTTGGCTTGCATAAGTACTTCTTCCCATGATGCTTTAATAAATTTGGTTTGAGAAAAACTTGAACAACTCAATAAAAATGTAATTGCTAAAACAATTATTTTATAAAAATTTTTCATTTACATCTAATTAATTGAAAAAACAGGAGATAATGTACAATACAAAAATCTCCCATTTTAATTCATTTTTTTATTATTTCTAACGCTGTCTGTAACTAATACTTTTCACTTTACCAAAACCAGAATAGGTGTCTACTAAATTTAAAGGTTGATTTAAATTTAATACATCGTAAAACTCCAGTTTTCCTTCGGTACCATTATGGCGACCAACAATTAAATGATTTTGCATTGTAACATATTCAGCTTTACCTCCAATAAAATCATGGAATTTAAGCATGGTAATTTCGTCATTACCTGCATCTAACTCCAACCTTGTTGCCGGTATTTCAGGATTCCAATCGTATCGATATACTTTAGATCCAATATTGTAATATAAGTAACCGTAAACAGGATTAACGGTAATATTAGAAGCTTGTGCAAAATTAGGATCTGTAATTTCACCATAGTATAGCTGAGCAGAATTACTCATATTGAAAACGGCAAGATAATATTTTGATGTAGCAGGATCACGTAGTATACTAAATACAGCAGCACCGTTGTAACCACCATAATCATTACTTTTCATATAAACCAGTTCCATGCCAGTGTTGTTATAATCGAACTTGGTAGAAGCCGATGCTGCAAACGTATACATGCGCCCACGGTACGACCTTACAAAACGTTTATTAGTATTATCGTACATGGCCGAATAGGTCGTTTGCCCTCCTTTACCTATCATTGGAGACACTTCAAACTGTGTTCCTCCCAAAATATTAATCGGACTACTGTAAGCCGTACCAATAACAGTGTTATAATAATACGCATTGCCGCCAAATAAGGCAAAACCTGTTCTTCCAGATTGCGATTCTAAATTATCTAATTCCAGATCGGCAGGTTGCGGTGTTACAAATTCGTTTGCTATGGTATAGGTAGGCAACCATTCGAAGGTATCCGGATGTATCTTAGTGGTACCATTACCCGATGTGGACACATAAATGCCGTAAAAATTTATATCATATCCAAAGGTATATACAAATCCGGCTTCACCACCTAGTTCAATTCCAGAACCATCCAGTACATTATAAATAGGACTGTACTCTCCGTCAATAAGCGATATCATATCTAATTGAGGAGCATCTGTACCATCACTCAAAACCAACCAGCCTTCATAAATTGAGTTGGTAACTTCAATATCAAAACGGTATTGCGTTTCTATTCCGGTTTTTACATCCTTCACGAAATAATAACCAAAATAGTCACCTGGTACTAGCGAAATAACCTCGTCCAGATTTTTACTTTCCGATAGTTCGGTTAACTCCTGTATTCCTATTCCTGTATCTTTAACGGCAACCCAACGGTATTCATATTCTCCCATTCCACTTTCATCAAGCCTAAAATATACTTCCGGATTAATTACCAGATTATCGAATCGCTTTACAACATATTTTTCATCAATATTCCCGAATGCTACTTCGTTAATATCCTGGTAATCGTAATTACCTAAATCATCCATACAAGAAACAGCCAACATTAGCGTTACAAGCAGCGCGAACAGTTGCTGAAATTTTATTTTTAAAATCATCATGTTTAATATTTTAGATTAAAGCGGCATAAGGTCCAACAGCCATTTCTGTTCCATCATCTTCCAATACTGGCGTTCCGGCCAATTGTTGCGCTTTTAAATGGTCTCTTAAAATTCTTGTGAAAGCAAAAAGCTCCTGAATAGAAGGCGTAACGGTTAGTTTCTCAACACTTACACCAGCCAATTCGGCAATTAAATACACTTTCTTAGCAGTCCAGTTTCCTAAATAACCATCGAAAGTTCGGTTCCAATAGGCTGGTTTCGTTAAAATATCTGAGAATGAAATTTCAAACTCTGTAAAGCTTAATTCACGGTTTACGTTGTAATATTCTTCAGTAGAAAAAATAGCTGTTTTGAAGTACTCATTTTCTACAAGTTGGAATTTTAAAGACACGATACCATCTTTTAAAGAAGCATCTCTTTTTAATGTTACAGGAACATAAGCTCTTACAGAATCTGCAGGCATAACAACCGACGACGGAATTTCATAATGAACTCCTTCAACAGCAGTTGTTCCAGAGGTTACCACACTAATGTTTACATCTCTATCCATTTCAGATGTATAACCTAAAATTTTAACAGGCACATTTATTATAGTGTCTGTTACCGAAGGTAATTCTAAAGCGAACGTTACATCAATACTATCTAGGGTTTGCGAATAATTTTCTCTTCCTTCTTTTGCCCATTCGAAATAAATATTACTAATAGTAGTATCGAATACAGGCAGTTCATCTGTGGCACAAGACACTAAACTTATTAGTATACAACAGGCCAAAACTGGCATATATAAATATTTTTTCATCATCTTGCTATTTTTAATTACGGTATTCGGTTTCTGATGTCGGCAATGGCACAACATACTGATCGGCTCCCATCTGGTAAGGTGATACACCAGACGTTCCGCTTGGAATTGATTGTACATTTAAGCGCTTGTAATAAAAGAATAACTGACCTTCTCCATAAAACTCTTTACGGTACTCTTTTAGAATTTCATTTTGAATATTATCGGCAGTCGTTAAACTCTGTAAACCTCGGTTATTTCTAACCGTGTTAATATACTGCAACGCTTTTACCGAATCGGTTTCGGTTTCGGCTGCGATATAATACATTTCCGTTAATCGAATTAAAGATTGTTTAAATCTGAATGTTGTTCTGTTATCGTTAACATCAGCATATTTTAAAAACGTTTTGTACGGCTTGGCTCCAGATCCTGGTTGCTGCCAGGTTGAATTATAACGGTAATCCAGCGTATTAAATTCAAAAACCTGCTCTAAATTAAACTCATCGGCAGTTAAAATTTTATTATCTACCACTGATGGTGCAAAATAACTACGGTGTCTGTCGTACATTGCTGTATTAATTAAGCCAAACACAATTTCATTAGAAAACGAACGATCG
This sequence comes from Aestuariibaculum lutulentum, assembly GCF_032926325.1. Lineage (NCBI taxonomy): Bacteria > Pseudomonadati > Bacteroidota > Flavobacteriia > Flavobacteriales > Flavobacteriaceae > Aestuariibaculum > Aestuariibaculum lutulentum. Next base: position 2,135,017 of record NZ_CP136709.1, on the reverse strand, counting down.
GGATTGGCAGCTTCCGTAAATATATCTGCTTCATCGGTCCAAGGGAACCATTCCGAAGCATTTTCAATAACAAATGTAGCTGCATTATAAGCCTCCGTCGTATTTCCGGCATATAAATGTACTCTGGCTTGTAGTGCTTTTGCTGCATAATAATTAAAGCGGTACTGTCTGCTTAAGTAATACTTACTCAGATCATCAATGATTACCCCCAAACCTATATCTAAAGGTCCATACTCGATAATAATATCGTTAGCTAAAAAAGTTTCTGCTTTTTCAAGATCGCTCAACACCCTAGCCATAACCTCGGTTGCAGGTAAAAGCGGTTCTGTATCTCCGGAATTATTATCGTAATACGGAATCGATTCCTTATCTGGATTTACTGTATAAACCGGTCCGAATAAACGTAACAAATCGAAATGCAACATAGCTCGTAAACCGTATGCCTCTCCTAATACCATACTTTCTTTATCCGGGTCTAACGTTCCTGGATTCGCTTCTATACCAGCTATAAAATTGTTTATATTAAGAATGTTAACATATTGATCGGCCCAGATAGCGTTAAAAACACTTATCGCTCGAGACGATTCGTAATCGTAATTTGCAATAAGATTCCAATCATGACTTGTATTAGCCACTTTATAACGCTGCCCTAATGCTTCTACAGCCGTCATGGTTAAATTTCCGCCATAAGTGCTATTTTTTGTCATGTTGGTATAAATTCCATTTAAGGCATTTAAAATTGAGGCTTCAGACTCAAACACCTGCTCCTCTAACAATTTATCTTCTGGTTTTACATCGAGATAATCATCACAAGACACCAACATCAACAAGGTTATTAGTGCTACTATATGTTTCATATATATTTTCATGTTATTTTATCTTTTTTAGAAATTAGCATTTAAACTAAATGATATGGCTCTGGCAAATGGGTAATTAATACCTCTTTCCGATTGAATTGAAGACACTCGAAAAATATCGTTCATGTAAGCATTTAAATTTAAACGTTCCAATCCAACATATTTCATCCAAGGCTTATCTCTGAACTGATACCCTAAAGAAATAGATTCTCCTATAAGTACATTTTCTTCCTGTATAAAACGAGATGACATACGAACAGAATCAAAATTTGAGATAGATTTAAACTGAGAAACATCTCCAGGATTCTTCCAACGGTCTGTTAAGGCTCTAACATCCTGATTGAATATACGCTCATTTAATGAAATATTTTCAACCTTTTCATATAGCGCATTATTAAATACATCACCACCTAAACGGTATCTTAAATTAACACCTACTGTAAAATCTTTGTATCTGAATGTGTTTCCAATAACACCTTCGACAGATGGGCGGCTGTTTCCAATTTTCTTAATATCTTTTGAACTGTATTCAAAGGTTGGCAAACCTTCTAGAGTTAAGAATACTTCTTCTCCCGTGGCAGGATCGATACCCAGAGACTCTACAGCCCACATATCGTCTGGGCTATAGCCATCATAATAACGTTGTAACGAATTATTATTTGTAGCCTCTTCGTTTAGTTTTTGTAATAAGTTATTGAAATTATCATATTTACTGGTTACTGTTGCTGTATTTAATGTTACTGTCCAAACAATCTGGTCCTTCAAATTAAATACCGGTGAGAATTTCACCATACTTTCAATCCCGGTAGTATTCATTAATCCGGCGTTAATTGGATAAGATGTAATACCTGTAGACGATGGTTTATCTATCTTAACCACTAACGGATCGGTTAACTTTTTATAAACGTTAAATTGAGTAGTAATTCTGTTTTTTAGTAAGGTGGCTTCGATACCAAAACTGTAATCCAGAGTTTTTTGCCACTCTAAATCTGGATTTGCAAGGGTAGTTAAATCGATAGACTGACCAAAATTATTTATTCCAGTTAAATATCCGTAAATACTAGTATCTGCCAGGTTACCAAATCCCTGATTTCCTGTTTGCCCCACACTTCCTCTTAATCGTAAGGTAGACACATAATCTTCATCTAAATTAAACTGATTTGCCAGATTCCAACCAGCACCTGCCGACCAGAACGGTGTATACGGATTGTTTGATCCGAATACTGTAGAACCATCTAAACGGTAATTCAAATCTATGAAATATGTTTTATCATAACTATAATTGGCACTACCAACCACATTTACTCTTCTGTAAACATTAATTGTATTAGTTGGTTTAGCGTTTTCTTTATAGCTAAAAGCAAAGCTAGGATTCCCATTGGTTCCTATTGGAAAACCTTCTGCATTCATTCCAATTCTTCTCGTATTACTTTCTTCCACTGCACCTCTTAAATTCACTGTAAATGAGTGCTTCTCATTTAACACAGTTGCATAGGTTGCCATGGTATTAAGATTGTAACTAAATAACTCTGACTGATTAAAACTATAGGTACCTGCCTGAGTATAGTCTAAATTGGTAAATTTTGTGTTTGAAGGATCTACAAACACTTCTGCCGTAGTGGTCGCTTTGTTAATTTGAAACTGTGTGGTTAAACGCAATTTAGGCGTAATTGTTAATATAGCCTGTAAGTTATTTGTAATCTGGGTATTCTTGGTATTATCGTAAGAATTAAGACCTGCATTATACAATGGATTTGAAATCAATAGTTTACCATAACTACCATCCCAGTATTGATCAAGGTTTAAAAATCTTGAAATTTCTCCATTTTCATCGTATTTTCTAAAATATGGATTAGCCTGAGCATACAACGAGAATGAGCCGTAAGGTGACTCGTCGGCATCATAACCATTAATTCGTAGACGGTTACTAATATTTAACATTCCTTTTCTGTATGTTAAATCTAAATTAGTTCCCCAGGTTCTTCTGCCAGAACCTATCATCACACCTTCCTGGTCGCGATAATTAACCCCTACACCATAAGTAATGTTTTCTGCTCCACCACTTGCATAAAGCGAATGTGCCAATGAAGTCCCAACCTGTACTGGCTCATTTAACCAATACGTATCAACACCGCGTTCTATTTCAGCTAATATTTTATTATACTGCTGATCTAATCCAAACTGGGCCTCAAAATTCTCTGGATTACTAGCCGTCCAAAAACCGGATAATTTTTCATATTCCAGCTTTTGTCTCGAATTCATTAAATTATAATCACTTAAATCTGGAGCTTCAATTCTAAAATCGCTAGTGTAATTGATTTTTAACTGCCCCTGAGCTGGTCGCTTTGTTTCAACAACTATTACCCCATTCGCAGCTCTGGAACCGTATAAAGCGGTTGAAGCAGCATCTTTTAGTAAGGTAATAGATGCCACACGATTCATATCTAAATCGATAATCGTTCTTAAGGTGGTTTCAAAACCATCTAAAACGAACAACGGCTGATTAGGATTTCCTCCAAATTCATCGCGAATATCATCAGTAGAGATACTTGTTTTACCACGCAACTCAATATTTGGCAGTCGGTTAGGGTTCGATCCCAGTAAATTATCCTCAACAATAACAAATGAAGGATCTAAAGTTTTTAAACTTTCTATAATATTCAAGTTCCCAATAGCTTTTAATTCGTCGCCCTTTATGGTTGTAGTCGCTCCTGAGAAACTTTCCTTTTTACGTTCAACAATACCTGTAATTACAACTTCTTCAAGAGTGCTTACATCTTCTTGCAAAACAACATCCACTTTTGTTTTTCCTTCTAAAACAACTTCCATTGTTTTATATCCAATATAACTAAAAACTAAAGTGGAAGACTCATCTGCTCGTATGGCATAATTACCATCGAAATCTGTTGTTGTTCCATACTTAGTTCCTTTAACAAGCACGGTAACCCCTGGTAAAGGCATCCCATTGTTGTCGGCAACCACCCCCTTTACAATTATTTCATTTTTAAAAGTTGTGGTATATTTTGGACTTATTAAGATAATTCCTTCTTCGTTTTTTTGAAAATTATAGGTGTTACCTAATAAGGTATGAAGTACATCTAAAACATCTGCATTATTAAAATTTACAGAGACAATGCGATCAACATTTACTTCTTTATCACTATAAAAGAAGTCTACATCAGCCGATTCTGTTATTTCTTTAAGGGCTTCATAAAGTTTTACTTTACCCATTTTCAAGGTTACTTTCTGCGAAAAAGAAAAAACTGATATACTAAAAAATGCGACACATAACATGAGAGAACGCTTCATGAATCGTATAATTAAGGGGTTGTGTTTACTGAGTAACCTACAAGTTGTTGCGGTTAACTTTTTTTCCATACATTTGTGTGTTTAGTTAATTTATTGAGTTTTAATAGTTTTTATTAGCTAACAAAATCTAAATGGGGAATGTTGCAGCATTTCCCATTTTTCTGTCACTAATATTACTTGGTTAGTGTTATTTCGTATTTTCCTGAACTTGTACTTTTTGTTATTTTATAATTGACTTTAGTGGTTTTACTTATCATATTTAGCAAATAGTCTACCGGTTTATTTTTATACGCTACACCGGTAAATGTTTCGTTTTTTAAGCTTTCATTTTCTATAATGACATCTACATTATACCAACGACTCATTTTTACCAGAATCTGCTCTAAACTTTCTCGCTCGAAATAGAACTTACCTTCTTTCCATGCCGTGTAGACTTGAGTATCTACCGAAGCCACATCGATACTTGGATTCATTTTTTCAATTACGGCACGTTGTCCAGGTGCTAATATTGTACTACTTTGATCCTTTAAATTTGAATTTAATGCAATGCTTCCTTCTACTAATGTTGAAGAGAAATATCCGTCATCTTCATAAGAGGACACATTAAACTGAGTTCCGAGAACAGTGATATCTGCCGAATTGGTTTTTACTATAAAAGGACGCTTGCTTTTCGTTACATCAAAATAGGCTTCTCCTTTTAAAGTTACCACACGTTGCTCTCCTACAAATCGCTCTGGAAACTCTAACGATGTTGCCGAATTTAACCACACCTTAGTCCCATCAGGTAATTTTATTTGATACACACCACCAACTGGAACATTTAAGGTGTTTATTTTCGGCTGTTCGGTAATTAATTCGTCCTGATTTGTTAATGCATCATACACTAAACCTTCTTTTGTATTTTGAATACTTGCAAGCTCGTCTTTCGAAATTAATTCGTCCTGATGAGCCACCAAATCTACAACGCTACCATCAGATAAAACCAATGTTGCCTTTTGATCACCCGGAAGGATTTCCTTTAGAGCATTTTCTACAATAACCTCTTCATTTTTATACGTCTCATTATACACACCAATTCCAACGGCAATAAATAAAATTAATATTGCAGCATACTTAAATACCGTTTGAAGCTTAAATACTTTAGGCTCCTTACGTATTTTATTCATTAAAGTTTCGACCGTAGCTTTAGTATTCGGATGATTTACACTATAAGTTATAGCATAATTCGTCTTCACAAATTCTTTAAAGATTTGCTTATTTTTCGAATCTTCCAACCATTTTGAAAGCTGTCTTAATTCCTCGGGATTAGCCGATCTCGATAAATACTTTAATAATATATCTTCTATTTCTTTAGACATGTATTACTACGTTGTTTTTTTAATTAATACTCAACAAAAATTACCCACCCTTGCTTTTATTCTTTCTTTTTTTACTTTTTATTATTTTTTTTGTGACATTTACGAAACATTTCCTTTTTTTTGACACAAACTATTTAATGTCTGCATCACATGAGCATAATATAAATTTAATCCTTCTACTCCAAAAAGGAGATGAAGAGGCCTTTACCAACCTTATAAACACCTACCACAAGCCTCTTTTTATTTATGCACTAAATCTATGTAAAGATCATGATACAGCAGAAGACATTGTTCAAAATACATTTTTAAAAACCTGGAAATACAGAAAAAAACTAAACCCAGATTTACCAATAAAAAACCTGTTATATAAATCTACCTTTAACAATTTTATTAGTCATTACCGCAAAGAAAAGCCTTTTCAATCAATAGAAGACACTTATATTGAAGCTATAAACGAAACAATTGATGAAGATAATGGGGAAATGTTAGCTAAAAAAATAGCAATGGTTACTCAAGGGATCGAGGAACTTCCAAAAAAATGCAAGGAAATATTTTTACTGAGTAAGCAGGACGGATTGACCAATATTGAAATTGCAGAATACTTAAATATATCGGTAAAAACGGTTGAAGGCCAGATTACAAAAGCCTATCGCATTTTAAGAGACTTAATAGGAAGTCAGTTAAAGGAAATACTGTTTATTCTTTTCGATATTAAGAAATAATACTATTTCGCAATTTCATTCTCAATTAACTTTTCTAATTCCTTTATACGTTTCACTTTATTAGGCTTTCTGTACTTTTTAGCAAACTCGGTGTGGTATTTGTGATCTTTCAAAAATGTTATCTGCATTTTATTCCACTCCTCAACATCCAGATTAAACCCCTGATTATTCAATTCTTTTAAAAGCTGATCTCCGGTAACATAAAAATCTCTCCTTCCCAGATAATCCAAATCTGAATCACATATTACTTTTTCCAAGTTAGTTTTTGGAGATTGTGGCACTTTGGTGGCCAAAATCAATCCTTTAACAATTTTAATATCTTTTTCAGAGAAGTTGTACTGATGCATTAATCGCTTGGCTATAACAACACCTTTTTCTTCATGATTTTCTCTTCCAACGGTAAAGCCAATATCATGAAGTATAGCTCCTATGCGTAATAATTTAGCATGATGATTATCAATTTTTTGTCTTCGAATATATTTATTGACCACGTTAAGAACATCAAGCGTATGAATAATATTATGATAACAAAGTTCTTCAGGTAATTCTGTGTTTAAAATATGTAGAGCATGTTTTCTTAATTTTAAGTAGCCTTTCATACGCTATTGCTTTATTCTCCAACAATCATTGGATTCAACAAAGATTGAATTATAATATTTTTCCTATTAAATATAATAAATTATTTAAACAGCAGTCCTATTCAATTGAAGCCTATCTAAAAATCCCTGATCTTTTATTCCGTTTACGAAAAACATTTTCATAATTCCACGATTTTTCACTTCAATCTCACCCCGATATTTACAGTCGAAAACATCCTTAACAATATCATAAGTGTTTTCAGAAATATTAATTCTACCGGGTTCTGATAGCGACTCCATTCTTGAAGCTACATTTACAGTATCTCCCCAGATATCGTAAGCGAACTTATGAATTCCAACAACTCCGGCAACTATGGGGCCGGTATTAACACCAATACGAATATCGAATGTAGTTACATTTTTTCCGGCATTTCGTTTCGATTCATCAATAAACTGGGCAATTTCGAAAGCCGCCATAATAACTTTAAAAGGATGATCGGAAGTTGGGAATGGCAAGCCTCCGGCACACATATAGGCATCACCGATAGTTTTTATTTTTTCGATACCATATTTTTCCATGATTTCGTCAAACTTGGAAAAGTAATAATCTACACTATTTACAAGGTCTTCCGGAGACAAATCTTTAGCAAAATAGGTAAAACCTTTAAAATCGGTAAACAATACTGTAACAGATTCAAACTTCTTAGCCTCTACTTTACCTTTTTCTTTTAACTCAACTGCCGTTTCTTCAGGAAGAATATTGTGTAATAAATTTTCTGATCGTTTCTTCTCCTGCTCAATAATTAGATTTGTTGCCTTCACAAACTTATAGCGTTTATATAGTCCCACCGCTGATATAAATACAACGAGAATAGTTAACAAAGAAACCAGAATAACACTTTTTTGTCTTTTTTGCTTGAGCTGCATAATTTCTGAATCTTTCTCTAAAAGACCAATTTGATCTTCCTTTTTCTCTAAATCAAAATCAAACTGAAGTCCTCGTATTTTATCATCTGTTTCCAGGTTAAATAAAGAATCTTTTTTAGCTACGTATAATTCATTATAGTAGTAAGCTTTTTCAAAATCACTATTTATCGCATAAGTACTGGACAACCCTTTGTATATATCTCTTAACTCATCGTTAGCTTCAATACTTTTTGCTAAGGCTTCTGCCTCTTTGTAGGCTGCAACAGATTTATTAAAATTTTCTTTTCTATAAACTTCTCCTAAAGCATCCAAGGCCTGAACCACCAATAATTGCTGGTTATTTGCATTAGCCACCTCATAAGCTTCATCAAAATATTTGATAGATTCCTGAATTTCATCCTTCTTTAAAAGAACCTTACCTATTTTTATTAGATTATCTGCCCTTAATGTAACTGTTTCATTACTGGACAATGCCTCTTGGTAATAATAAAGCGCTTCATTGTAAAGTCCTTTTTTATAATAAACCTCTCCAACACCCATCAAATAACTGATAATAAGCTGCGAATCATTCAAATTATCCTTAAATTCATTACATCTATTGTAATATTCGAGAGCCTTATCATAGTTCTGCATCTCTGCATATAAGCCTCCTATATTTAATAATGCCGACGAAATTCTAAAAGGATCCTTTAATTTTTCAGAAATACTTAAAGAACGTAAATAATAATCCATAGCCCTAACATTACTTCCCTGACTATAATAGACAGCCCCCAAATTATTGACCAAATTAGCCATTCCAATAGTATCATGAATTGACTCGAATTCTTTTAAAGACTCCGTCCAGGAATTAAGTACATCTAAATATCTTCCTTGAAAATATTGAGTAAGACCAATATTATTTAAAGCATATGCTTTCCCTTTTTTAAAATCTAATTCAACAGCCAATTCATTAGCTTGTTCTGCGTACAATTTGGCTTCGGTAATATTTTCTCTTAAAACTGCTTTACTCATTGCATTTAAAGCTGTTACCATAGATGTATCTCTTACTCCTGAGTTAACAATTCTTTTAATACTATCTATAGAACTATTTTGGCCGAAACCTGAATAGGTTAACAGAAAAAATATACAAATAAGAAGTAACCCTTGCCTTAAATTCATAGAAATATTTATTCTTTTAAAATATTATAGGTTCTTAATTCTGATTCACTGGCTATCCTAACAACATATAGACCTGTTGGTAAACTTGACATATTGATTTCCTTAGTACTAAGAGGGCTATCAAATGTTCCTGCATCGATGACTACAAATCCGTACATATTAATTACCAAAACAGAAACATTATTTTCCATGATGTTTTGTTCAATATATAATATGGTTGAAACCGGATTTGGATAAACGGAATATGCCCCATCCAGTTTAGCATCACATTTACCGCTTTCACTGGTAGATGCCGAGGATACCGAACTTTTTTGTGTACCATCATAGGTTGTTAGACTCCAAACCAATTGTGTCCCATCAAATTTAATCTCAAATATTCCTTCACCTGGCATAAATACTGTTGGTAAAACACCACTATGAAGTGCACCTGTTAGCTTATTATCTTCTCCTTCATTAACATATACAGGATAATTATTATCATTTTCATATCTGTAAACTACTGTATATTTTAAATCTCCTATAGCATTCGGATCGTAAGCAACACAATCTGCATACGTTCTTACCTTTCTATTGCTATCTGAAGGGTTCACGAATACATGAGATGTATTAGAAATTATAATATAATTTTCAGGTTCTGTTATTTTAATATAATACGATCCTGGAATACTGGTATCGTTAAAACTACTACCTGAATCATCTACAAAATAATAAGGCACACCACTTGGAAAGACCGTGCTTTCATCATCACCGGAGACAAAGCCATCAAATTCGAAAGTTAAATCGGGATATTCACCTTGAAGTACAACAGAATCATCAGGAGAAATAATAACATGAAGTGTTGCAGGGGTTATGGTTAAAGTGCCATAGGATTCATCATACAAAGAATTTATAACGTAATTTTTAGGATCTCTTATTTTAATCTGATATTCACCTAATGTACTAAGCTCTGACAATTGAAACTCTTGATTATCTTTCACAAAATAGAATTGCACGCCATCAGGAAAAACAATTTCAACAGACTCCTTAGCTTCACCTTCAAATGCCCAACCATCAAATGTTGTAATATCCAAAAGCATGGCTTCAGTCAAATCAGTTCCATAAGGAATGGAAATGTTTTCTGTACTTACATTTAAATCCTTAGGATTAATAATAACATTCCCTATGCCATACGTAATATTAAAGTTTGCCGACATGGCATTTAAAAACGCTCCTGGATACACATAATTCTTATCTTCCTCTGTTGTAACCTCTACACTTGTTAGCATATTTAATGCATATATTTCAGAAATAGCCCGTTCTTCATCCGAACCATCTTCCGGAGGCGCATCTTCAGCATCTATAATAGTAAACATCTCAGCATAATCCTTAAAAGGATGTTCCGGATCATCTGAATTCACTACAGCCTGAAATTTATTAACAACCGCCTGAAACTTGTTTTCGATTCCTAACTCCACATTTCCTGAAAATAAATCTTCTGCATTTACAACTGCCTGAAATTTGTTAACAACTGCCTGGAACTTACTTGTTGTTCCACTATCAAAATCTTCTTTTGAAGATATATAATTGATTATATTTTCATTACTCAAACTAATAATATTCATTCCGTTTACTACAGCCTGAAATTTGTTCTGGATTGTACGTTCAGACGCACTCCAACTTCCACCATTCAAAAAACTCAAATCATAATTATTAACTACAGCCTGGAATTTATTAACAACTGCCTGAAACTTACTTGGAATACCATCCTTAAAATCACTGGCATGGGTTTCATCAATCAATAACCTAAATCCTTCTTCATCAGATATTCCTGTTCCATTAAATTGATAATTAAATCCAATAGTAATTGGATCTCCATAAGTATACTCTACATCTTCAGGTGTAATTATTAAATCTTTTTTAGTAATCGTCAAATACCCTATTTTACCTATTTCCGGATCTGAATCGATATAGCCTGAAACGAAGTTTACCTGATATTTTTCAGATAAATCTTCTGATAACTCTTCTGCAAATGATGGTGTAATTACATAATCGAAAACAATGGGATATTCTCCTAATGCCAATTTTTCGTCCGCTCCCGAACTTAACACGACTTCAGGAAATCCTAAAGCGGCCATAATCTCAGGAAAAGATAGGGTTGAATCACCAATATCTTCAGGAGGCAGACCTTGAACATAATACGATAAACTAATATCCTGACCATATTCAAAAACAGCATTATTTGGCACAATATTAATAGCATATCTGCCATCAGGTAAAATTTTAACCGGATCGGAAAACCCACCATTCCCTTCAGTTCCAGGTTTTGGTGCTGTATAGATTTTTAAATCCGGGTTTCCTGTAAACTCCGGAATTATTGCTATAATTTCTGTATCGGAAATCACCTGAATATCCGTAATTTCCTTACCATCAAAATATACCTTAGCCGGGTATGGCTCTTCACTTAAAGACGGAAAAAATTCTCCTATAATAGAAAGCTGAATAGGTTCTGCTCCCGGATTCCCTGTTAAAATAGTTAAAGACGTAATATTAGCTGTCTGTGCCGCCAGACTTTTAAAAGCATTTACCGTATTTAAAAACTGTGCTGCTCCGCCATCCCGAGCTGTGAAACCAACCGCTGTATTCTTAAACGTTGACAAGGCATCAGCATCGGAAAATGTTGAGGCTCCCGAACCATCAGGGTACCAATATGGTAATGCCGACTTAAGTAATGCCATGGCGGCGGCGGCATGAGGTGCTGCAGCAGAAGTTCCATAAAAATTTAGTGCATCATCTTTATCGCAAGTGTCACATGTTGCCAATTGACCAATAGTTGTGGAAGCTGTATTACCGCCATCCGGCGCATACATATCAATTTCTAAATTTACACCATCTTTTAATAACCCTCCATAACTTGAAAACGCTTCCGCTACCGGACTATCTGCAAACCTATAATCTACAGCTCCAATGGTAATGGATTCCGGTGTCATGGCATGTCCGCTAACTGTAGGTGCTCCCGTACCGAAGTACTCTGGAAATGAAAGACCATCTAGTGTACCATCTTCGGCCGTTGTTCTGAACGCAATATATCTAAATGGCACATTTGTTGGTCCGTTTGCACTCGTTATTAAAATATTCGCATCGCCTGTCCCTGTGGCTTTAAATACTATAATTTCAGTCGGGTCTCCATTCACATTTACACGATTATTACCAACTAATAATCGACCCGCATCATCAACAATATAAATATCCAAATCGTTATCGGCTCCAACCTGATTTTGTTGTGATGCCACATCTTCCTTCCATTGCAGTACAACCAAATATGTTCCCGGAACAACACTTATTTTCTGTAAATAATCCTCGGAACCATTAGAATTCGTTCCAAAAACATGAGCAACTGTAGGTGTTCCGCCTGGAATAAAATTCGTTATTGGCGTTCCTGAAGAACTGTTAAAATTAGCCTGATAACCTTTATTCGCAATGTTACCTGCGGAGGTATAATGAAATCCACCTGTTTGACTTACAAAAGCCTGAACACTCTCTGAAATTCTACCAATCCCGAAGAAGGGTTCAGTTATAAACGTTATATCATCAACTATCAAATCGCAACCAGCATCTTTTAACGCATTAAATCCCACTTCAAACTGTCTTGGAGAAGCCGTTGCGGTATGAAATGCTAAAGAAGCTCCGGGCGCTACATCATGAATAATCTGTAACATGGCACGACCTTCATCAGATGATTTATATTTATTGTCAGCTAAAACCTGAACACCAGAAGGTAATTCCCCATTTTCAACATCTAGAGCAGCATATTGCGGACCTCCCAAGGCCATATCATAACTATCAGATAACACCCCTACCTTTACTCCCGTTCCGTCTACAGGTAAAACCGTTCCATCGCTTTGAATGATTCGAAAGGATTGTCTCACCAAATCTGAAGTCTGCGCGCCATCACCTTGCGAAACAATTCCTCCGGAATTATTGTAAGCTGGATAAACGGGCCTTGCAAAATTTATAATATCTGAATAATTATTAAGGAGACATACATCAGAAGGGGTAATATACACATCAATTGCAGCCAAATTTAGATATTCAGATACAGCCAGTAGAAAATCAGAATCAGGAATATTGAAGACCGGGCCTTGTAATAAATCCAAAACCGCTTGCATTTCACCGGCCTTAGGCACAATCTCTACTAACACCTTTCCTTCATCAATTTGAAAAATTAAATCGGAAGGTGTTTCTCCTGCAACACCATCACATAAAGCTGAAAGTTTCTGACCAATAATATCATAAGATTTTCCATTATTCCCCACCACAGGGAAAACAATACCATCGCCATCATAACATTTATTCGAATTAGCATTCGCTATAACGGTATGGGTATTTCCGTTACTAATAATAGTCCACTCTACATAATCATGCGGTCCATATATCTTTGTAAACGCCTTTTCAACAGTCCCTGGCTTGAATTTATTTAAACCTTTAGCTACTTTTTTTCCGTTATTTGTTTTAACAATACTACCCGACTCATCAATCACAACTTCCTTATTAGTTGGGTTATAATAGCTAAAAGTAGCCTGATACAGACCATTGGTTAAATCTTTTACACATTCAACAACTGGCAATATATCTTTATTCTTTTGTGCAAAAGACGGTAATGAAATAAAAAAAACTATGAGGCAAAACAAAAAGACATCCTGAGGTAAGTAATTTTTTTTCATAAAAACAGATTTAATGTTAAACCCACTTTCTACGATGCGCTAATTCGTAAAAAATGATTAAAAATTACTATAACATAAATCTTAGAGAGGTTGAGAGGTGACCCGAGAAGCCTCGTAAATTTACCACAAATAATTGATTCTTAAGCAAATAAACCAATATTTAACATAGTCTCACTTTTTATGTTAATAAATTAAGTATTCATCAATAAAACCATTGATTATTTAAAAACTAACATGTTTTATTTTTTAACTGATTATCAAATACTTAACAAGCGCAATAACAAACACCAATTTTAAGCAACAAACACCACAAGAGGTTTTACTATTTCTTCACCAATACTCCAACTATATATTTTTTTGCGTACCTTAGACTAGCCTCAACCAAAACCAGAACCACCTCTTTTCGAATTAATTAGCAGCAATCTATAAGTTTCATTATTTAATTTAATGTCTATGAGTCATGTTAATTCTGAAGAGTTACACTTCAAAACCATTTTTTCGTTCAGATCCTTATCCTTAACCCTTTTAGGTGTTTGTTTTGCGGTATTTGCCATAAAAGGTTTTATGATACCCAATCATTTTCTGGATGGTGGTCTTTTAGGTATTTCCATTTTAATTCATGAGTTCTATCACATTAGTGTGAGTATACCTCTGGTTTTACTTAATCTTCCTTTTGTGTATATAGGCTATTTAAAAATTAGCAAAAATTTTGCAGCCAGCTCATTTATTGCTGTTATTCTATTAGGACTTATGATGCACATTTTACCTGTACCGGAAGTCACTAACGACCATTTTTTAACCGCAATATTTGGTGGTGTTTTTGTTGGATTAGGTATTGGATTTGTTATCCGCGGAGGCGGTGTAATAGACGGACTTGAAGTTATTGCCGCTTACACCAACAAAAATATTGGACTATCTACCGCTGAAATTATTATGACAATTAATACAACCTTATTTTTAATCATTGCCTTCTATTTAGGCATCGAAAAAGCCATGTATTCTATTGTCACATTTTATACGGCACTAAAAACATCTGATTATGTCGTTGACGGATTTGAAAAACTTATTTCCTTAACCATAATAGCCCCAGACTCTGAAAAGGTAAAATCGTTAATAGTTAACGATTTTAAAAAGGCAGTTACCGTATACAAAGGCGAACGCGGTAACTTACCTGGGTCTTACGGTATAAAACAAGACTGCGATATTATTGTTGCCGTAGTCACCAGAATTGAGGTGCATAAAATAAAAAAAGCGATTAGCAAAGCAGACCCAAAAGCCTTTATGTATGTGCAAAATATTAATGAAGTTGGAGGCGGTATTGTAAGCAAACGAAGCAACCACTAAAACCATTCATTTTTAATATTTTAATTAAAAAATAACGCCAGAGGTTCGATTCGTTTCTTGTTCGGGTTTTGTTCGAGTTTCGTCCGAGATTTGTTGAGTTATAAAAACAGGGGCATTTTCATGTATTTTATCAAAAAGTATCGCTAGACGAACAACCTCACAACTTAACTCATATTAAACCAAAGTATTAGTCTTTCCATTCAATTTTAATTCACCTAAGTTATCTAAATATTAAAATTCGAAAAGATGTAAGAAAAAGTGAAGATAATTCACTAAATTTAAGACAGAATATGTTAAACCTAAACCTTTTACAATGAAATATTTATTTATACTATTCTTTTTAGTTTCTGTTGCTACACAGGCTCAAAACGACAACTGGAAAAAATTAGCAGAAAAAACTGTTGCTTTTCAAAATGAAAAAGATAAAGTCTCACTTTCAGGCTCAGAAAAAGACATTACCAAAGTAAAAATAACCTGTACGCAGGGTACTCTGGAATTAAAAAGTGTAACCATTGTTATGGAAAATGGTGAAAAAAAGGAATATGATGCCAAAGGCCTTGGGGTTTTAACCAATGGTATGTCCTCTGTACCTTACGCCGTACCAAGTAAAGGCGATAAAGTAAAATACTTAGAAATGGAATACGACACCAAAGGAAAAGTTTTACTTACCAAAAGAGCCAAAGTCGAAGTTTGGGGTAAAAAAGGAAAAGATTAAAACATAATTAAAAGCCAGATTTTATAAACATTAAAGTGAAATCTGGCTTTTTTGTCTCTATACCTAAAGCATTTTAACAAAACATTTTATGAAAAAACTCTTAACCCTTTTCAGCCTTTTTGCTGTTTGCTTTTCTCAGGCACAGACAAAAAGTATAGACTCTACAGCTGTTTACATTCTGGATAAAATGGCAGACATCATCGGTAGTCTTGAATCTGTAAAATTCGATATTAATACAGCAACAGATAAACTAGACCATGATGGTAATTTAAGCACTTATTATGCAATGAGCCATATAGCTATGACAGGTCCTGATAAATTCACCTCAACAACTACCGGTGACTCAGGTAATTTTGGATACTGGTATGATGGCGAATATGTTTCTTATTATTCATTAAGTGAAAATAATTACGTTACTCTTGAAGCACCAGACACCATTTTAACCATGATCGACTCCATGCATACCGCATTCGATTTTAAGTTTCCGGCAGCCGATTTTTTCTACCCATCATTTACAGATGATCTTATTGAAGATTTCAACACGATAAGCTATGAAGGACAACGCAGTATTGATGGCGAAAAATGTTTCTACATTACTGCAACAAATAATGAAAAACACATTCAGCTGTGGATAACAAGCAACACAACCATGTTACCAAAACGCCTGATTATTGTATACAAAAAAGAAGGCAACTTACAGTTTGAAACTAATTTCAACAACTGGGAGTTAAACCCAAATATTCCGGAAACCATATACAATTTCACCCCGCCACCGCATGCCAGTTTAATCAGTATTATGGCAAAATCCTAACCTTAAATAAACATAACTATGAAACTTATATTAAACAGCATTAAATACTTTTCAGCTACAGCCTTAATAGTTATTTTAAGCTTGGGAACCACCGAAAACTTAAACGCACAACGCTTAAAACATCCGGTGTCAAGAGGTGGCAATACAAGCATGGCTCATAAACCGGCAAGTCGCCCGGTAAGCAGACCCACTTCAGCAAACCGAAAAGTCACAACCCCAACAAACCGAGGCGGCTCCATAAATGGTGGTCATACCAAAGTGGTTAACAGAAACAATTTACCCAACCGAAATACAAACAACAAAACGACTATAAATAGAAACAAACCGACTACAAACAATAATAACAAACAGGTTATTAACAGAAATAAACCAACAAATAACAACAATAACAAACAAGTTATTAATCGAAATAAAAATACTTCAAATGTAAAAACGGTAAATCGAAGACCTGGAAATACCGGTGGTGGGCACAATAACATTAACATTAATAACAGTCATAACAATATTAACATCAATGTTAATAACAATCACCACAACCACAGAAACACTTATGTAAGACACAGCCATTCGCATTATTCGCGACCACCTTACATTTTTGGAGGTTTTAGATTTTACTGCCACAGACCATATTTCTACCACCCGTATCGCCCATACTACTGGGGTCCACACTGGCATCCATGGGGTTATTTTGTAACCACATTAGCCACAACAGCCATTATTGTTGCCATTATTGACGACAGCAATGATAATAACGAGGAATACCATTACGACAATGGCACGTACTATTTAAAAACCGAAGATGGTTTTGAAGCTGTTCAGGCACCAATTGGTGCTCAGGTACCTTCTATCCCTACCGAGGCCGAAAAAGTCACGGTTAACGAAACCAATAACTACTATTATGGCGGTGCTTTTTATGAACAAAATGCCGATGGTTATATTGTGGTACCTGCAACAGCCGGAACCATTGTACCAAACTTACCGGAAGGTGGTGAAGAAGTTAAAATTGGCGACCAGACCTTTGTACAGTTTGGAGATACG